>CAJBLF010000031.1 GCA_903953935.1 uncultured bacterium | reverse complement strand
GGTGAAATCCGAAAAGGTTGTTCATACGACAAGACTACCAGATCTTAATGTGTAGTAATTACTACTAGACGTCATTTGGATAGCGAATTGATCACCATTAGATCATGTTCATCATGTTCAAATATCTACTCAGTTTTTAAAGATAGTTCCTCGTCAATTAATTGTTACATATTCAAAAACTCCACTATCCATTCAGGTAAGAGTAATAGTGTTGGATGTATAGAGTTGATTTAATGATGCTCAAGTTACATTGGTGAATGTAAATCCGTCAGGATTCGTGTTAGTATAATTTATTTGTGCAATATATTTGTTAGTGTCGTAAGATAAATTTGATAATGATAATGTGGTGATGCCATACGTAATATTTGGAATTTGTTTGATGATTCATGTACCATAAGTGAAGTTTATGAATTCAATTCATGTTCGGGTTTTGTTTGATCTATTGGTTGTTGATCGAGCAGATCAGGAGATTAGCTCTCTTCCATCATTAGTTCTAGGGTTGGTTATATATGGATATCACACACTCAATCATGTGTCTACCGTACCATCATTTCGTCATAGTCAAGAGATTAGGGTATCTCAAGAAGATCAGGCGCTGATTCATCATACAAGTGTATTGGCAGAAGAATTATTAGAGTTGTTAAATAGTTTTATGCTTCAATAATAGGTGTTATCCAAACCACTTTCTACAAAAAATCATGTGTTGCTGTTATTAAAGAACCAAGAATTATTGATGACGTTATTGGACGAGTTACTTTGTAAACGTAGTCAATATGGAGAGTTATTATAACTCATACAATTTGAAATGATATTGTTTTTGGAGTTATTTAAAACCAATCATTGAAACTTATTGTTATAAAATTGTGAATTTGTTATGATCTGTCATGTGCTATTACCCACATAAAATCATACGTTAGTATTATTAAACACTTGGTTGTTGATAAAATAATTTGTATTTGGACTTGATAATATTTGTCCACCATACACTCAGTTGTTATAAAAGAGAGAATTACTTACTACAACGCCCTCATCAATTTCCAATTGGATTCAATATCTATTATTATATGCACTAATATTGTGTATGCTTCCATATTTTGTGTTATAGAAGTATATTCAATATCCATTACCAGAAGATGTTTGACCATTATAACGATAGGTTCCTAGTCCGTCCTGTAATCAATCAATTTTTACATCTGATAATATAACATTGTTTTTATCTTTAGATTTGAACATAGCAGAAATAGATGCAGATCAACTTAGGGAAATGTTGCTGTATATCTTAGTTTCTCATTTTCCTATTACAGCAATACAATTTCCATTATAAATTATTTGACCACTTGTTATGTATGTTCCCGAATTTAAAACATAGATAGTATTAGCAGCCAATAACTGTGGAAGACTATTAATTCAACTCACTGTATAATTTTGTACATTTACTATATTTATAGTTCATGTGGAACAGACATTGCTACTTCGTTCTTGTGTATAGGCAGTTTTAGTATCTCCAGAGTTACCGAAAATAGCTTCCTTGATTTGTGTGTCTGTCGGACTAGCTCTCCAAAAAGAATCGTTGATAAAATTATGATTATCCCATGTTGTACCTCATATAGCAAATATAGTAAAGTGAGTAGTGGTAAATTCCACATACGGTTCTCCGTTTATTAAATCTACTTTGTTGTTACTATGAAAGTTCCAGGTATTGCCATTGTCTTGTGAATAATATATTTGTACAATATCTCATTGGTCTTTTTCAGGTGCCGGCATTCTAATAGTTACATTTACTGGTACGTTGCCTGTGTTTTCAAAATTTATACGTTCTCATGTAGATCAAAAAATAGCTGCAAATACAGGGCTTGGTAATGGGATTGTTTCTATGTCTCTTACTTCTGGAGTATTTATAATTCATGTAAAAACATTGTTCTTTGCGTCTTTTACTATTGTTCCTGCGGGTATTTGTACCTCTATCTTATATTTGTTTCCAGAAGATTGCATTATTACAGGTGCCAATATTTTTCACATACTGTCTCTTGTTCTGATTTTGTCATGTCCCACTAAGAACCCCGTGAGGTTAGATTTTATACTTCATGTCCCATCAATATATCAGCTCGCAATCAATTTTTTATTTATAATTCATTCGGATGAAGAATTAGGTAAATCTATAACATAATTTTGGCTATTATTTGTTTGTGATCAATTTTGTTGTTTATTGATTGTGTATTTTTGTTTAGATTGAGTTCAGTTTGTTGGTGGTAAGAGTGTTTCTACCATTATGGTACCTGATTTTACGATCGCATACAGCTTATCCGTACTCGCGGTAGCTGTTGTTGGTTCACTATCTATTTCCGCTTTATCTAAGCGAGAATTTTGTATATATAAGAAAGCCAGAATACCTACCACCACAATAACAAGGGTAGAAATCAGTAAAGTATACTTTTTTTTTAACATCACCATTGGTTCAATAAAACAATATAAGTAGCATTTCATTATATTTGGATTTTTTTATCTGTCAATTATTGTGGTGTTGTTTGGTAGTTGTATTGTATATTTAAATTGACATATGTTTATTTTTATATATAAATAGAAAAACGTAAAGATGTTAGTAGAAAAAATATTGTCCTAGAGTTGGAACAATAGCTATAGAATAAGAAAAAAAACCATAAGCAAATCGCTATGGTTTTTTTATAAATGATTATTTTTTTATGAGCGTGCTGATGATAAGAGGAATAGCATCATGAATATAATCGACAATAGTGGGTACATAGTCATCAAGGTCGAGATAGGGTCAATTGATCTGCATATATTCACCGTCATCTAGTACATCTTCAGTTGTGTTATAGGCAATCTCATTAAATAATACTGCTTCAAATCCCAATGCATTTACACTTTGTCTATGGTGTTCAGCCATGCAGATGATGATGTTTTGTGCAGCAAGAATCTCTTGAGTAATTTTTCTCTGTACATGATCAACGGGGTCGCATCCATAAAATGCGAGTCTTTCTACCGTCATAGGAAATGGTTTATCTATAGTTGCTACGGTCCCTGCAGAGCTTACAGAAATATCTGATATATTATTATCTAAGATATATTTTTTGGTGAGATATTCGGCAGACATGCTACGAAAAATGTTTCAGGTACAGACATAGAGAATATTCATGATATACAGGTAGGATAAAAAATATTATGAAGAAAATAAATAGATAGAGATTGTCATGTAATAATCAAAAGATATTTTTTTATAAAGCAAAAGACTGACCAGGAAATACCGATCAGCCTTTTTATGTTAGTGAAAGTATGGACGGGGAACGGTTTTGAGAAGCACTTGTTTGTGCGCTTCTTTTTCCGCTTCCGTATGGTCTCTGTTTTCGAAGTATGCATCCGTAAGTTCCTGTGCGAATTTGTCTGCATCTTGCCATTGTTGTTGTTCTTTAGTGTTTACCTTTTTGATATACATATACTTTACATACCATGTCATTGCGAAGATACCGGCACCCAATCCAATAAGGGAATACATGATGATGTATCCTATGAGCGCACCTTTGCTGATAAGGTCGAAAGTCAGTGTGATGATGACCATCCATCCAATAAAATTGAATATTGGTCCGAAGAATTTGATGCATGCGATGATAGTAGCATACAACCAAGCGTGGTGTGTGATGTAAAAATTCATCTTGCGGAACTGGTATTTACATTGTTCCCATGATGACACTGCTGCTGATGTTTGATAATTTTTTTTCATGTCATTGAACCTCCTTTGTTCATTATTATTTTTTTTTATTTTTTGTACATATACAGATACTGTTTTTTACCTCCTTTCTTGTCTTTTTTATGATGTATGGGTGTATAGGTACGTTATTTTTTATATAAATAAAGTAAAATAAGTCAAGCATAAATTGTAAGCAGATATGATTCTATTTTCATTTTGGTGAATAATATGTATATATCGAGTGTGTTTTTATTCTTTTTTATAGTATCCATGAAAAAAGCTTTAATGGGTATAGGTGTATTGGCACTATGTGGTATGATTGCAGGGTGTGCAATAAGTTGACCAAAACAAAATGATGAATCACAAAAACAAGTAGTCCTTGTGTCTGGTCA
Organism: uncultured bacterium; assembly: GCA_903953935.1. Lineage (GTDB taxonomy): Bacteria > Patescibacteriota > Gracilibacteria > Absconditabacterales > Absconditicoccaceae > CAJBLF01. The sequence continues at coordinate 2,050 of CAJBLF010000031.1, read as the reverse complement.
TCCTGACTGGAAGCCAATCATGTATAAAAGTGGAGAAAGTATTGCTGGTATGGGTGTAGAGGTAACTCAATCGGTATTTAACGACATCGGCTTCGCTGTAAATGCTAAATATATAGGTGCTTGGGATATTGTACAAGAACAGGCAAAACAATGATCGATAGATGTAATAGTTGCTCTCTATAAAACAAAAGAACGTGAACAATATCTAGACTATTCTATTGCGTATACAGAGGATCCTATTGTTCTCTTTTTTAGTGGGTGAAAATCGTTTGCGTATACGGGCAAAGAAAATTTAGTAGGCAAAAAGGGTGTCGTTACAATAGGTGATAGTTATGGTCAAGAGTTAGATGATTTTATCGTCAGTGCATCATTGGACATAACAAGAGTAGCTACTCCACAGGAAGCATTCACTTCACTCCAGAAAGGTAAAATAGACTATTTCATGTATTCGCTTTATGCAGGAAAAAAAGTAATTAATGAGTTATCGCTTACGGGTATTGAAGAATCAAGCGTAGTCTCAAGTCAACCATTCTATATCGGTATTTCGAAAAAATCACCATACGCAAAATATCTCAAAGAAATAAATGCTTCATTACAGAAGATGATTGACGAGAATAAAATTCCTAAAAAATAAGATATGTTCAAGTGGTTATACTAAAAACAGGAACGATAGAGTCCCTGTTTTTTTTAATATGTATATGGTAGATTTTACTAGTAGGTATTGACATTTCATAATAAAAACATATAAAAAGAAAAATTAAAAATACAGAGTATGGATACTGTTAAAGGATTAGGTGCAAAGAATATCGTTGATTATGTGTTGGCCAATTCAACGTTACAAAAAGATCAGTTTGCTTTTGTTATGAAAGGGTTAAGCGGAGCAGCTACTTTCATGGTGGCAAAGGAAAACAAACTCATCGACCTGGGGGATTTTGATTACAGAAGATTCATTCGTGTAACGCCGCCGTATGACACCCAAAACGATGTAATCGCAATTACGAGATTTCTCGATCTTTGTATCAGGAAGTTTGAGGGAGAAAGCATTACTGTACCAGAGCTGTTTGGTAACTCTGACAGCTGGGATAAATGTTACAAAAAAGAATCGTAACTACATCCATCAAAAAAATCATGAATGCCGGTTCGTATGGAATCGGTTTTTTTATTTTTTTGAAAATAATATAGTATGATACTAGTTGTATTTTATACTCTATATTTTTTGCTTGTTTTTTAGGTTTTCAAGGCATCTGCTTATTAGCTCAAAACCGATGTGTAATTCTTTATTAGTGACTCACTCAAAAATCATAGCAATGTTTTTTTCACACAACTGACTTGCTATAATGGGATTGTTGTCGATACAGATATTATCCATTTTGGCAAATATATCACTCAAGGAAGGATTGGTTATACCCATAAAAGCCAATCATCCTACCATTGATTTGATAACAAATAGCTTTAGGGCAAGTACCTTTAATACAATAATATGAGAAAAACCATAAAGCGTTCATCATAATAAATATTTTTTATGATGTTTCTTGATATGGGAATGAAGTCTTTTTCCGTGTTTTACAAAATGACGCTTTAGTCTTATATGAAGTCTATTATCTCTATCATCAATTTCTTCTACCATTGGTGTAAATGTTCCTATCGGGTAAAACTAACTGTGATAATTGTAACCAGAAACTGATTTTTTGCAAATTTCACAGGTAAATTTTACGATAGAATGATAGATAAAAATGTGTATACCAAAAAATTAGGTAGTACAATACCTAATCTTTCCAGTTTTTATGAGTTTTTATGATATTTTTTGAGTTCAATTCTCTTACATCGGAAGATGGGGGAAGTAGTTACAACACGATAATAGAGTTCTTAACTAGAGTTAGAGGATATTTTAATATAATTTCTTACATATAACGTCTGACTCTCGCCAGATGTCGAAGATGTATGGTAGAGTCTGTTGTTGGATTGTCTATCTTTTTGTTATTTATATTTAAGATAGTGGAGATGTGACTTAATTATTAACGTCAACCTGCTCGTCAAAGATGACTCATAT
>CAJBLF010000030.1 GCA_903953935.1 uncultured bacterium | reverse complement strand
GATATTCTTGCCAAATATACTACAGACCAACTCACACATATATTTGAACAATATGCGGATTTTTCTTCACCAAAAGCTCTTGAACTTGCAAAACATATTGTTACCACGAGAAAACAACATCCAATTATTACTACTCAGGATTTTAAAACCATATTAAATGATTGTGGACTTGGTGATAAGGCATGTACGGTAATATTTCAAGCATTGAGAATCGAAACCAATAAAGAACTCGATAATCTCAAAAGATTTCTTTCTGTGTTTCCAGAAACTTTGAATTCGTCTTGAAGATGTCTCATAATTACCTATCATAGCATCGAAGATAGGCTTGTGAAACAAGCGTTCAATGCTTTAGTTGCAACATGAGCATACAAACTAGTAAGTAAAAAACCTATTATGCCAAACTACAAGGAAGTAGCTATCAATAGAGCTGCGAGAAGTGCTAAAATGAGAATACTGGAAAAAATTAACTAATAACTAACAGTGAACAACTAACAACGATTGAATGTTTTTGACTTTACGGACTTTAGACTTTATAGACTTAAAAAAATATGAGAACATTTGCTTTTATTCCAGGTCAGGTCAATAAGGTATATACCTGAATCGTTACTAAATATAAAAATTACGATACTATCGTTGAACTTTTTAAGGTTTGATCTTTGGCATTATTTCTTTTGGTTTGTGGATTCTTCTATTTGTATTATGTAAATCTTTCTTCTACTCGTGGATATTTTCTTAAACAGGCCAATCAGGATATGGCTACTATTACGTTCAAATATGAAATATTAAAAACAAAATTACTTGATTATAAACAACAGAATTGGAGTGCTATCCAATCTACTAACTTCAAAAGAGATGTGGTTGATGTCAGTGCAGAAATTGTAAAAATACCTAATGGTGTTCAGTTTGGTTTTCTTTCTTCCGATGCCATAATAAACTAAATATACACTTGGATGGCTTTTTGTGTTTAGTATATTCTTCATTTTCTCTCTTATACTATGATATCCAAAAAAATCCAACAAAATATAGAACTTTTACAAGGATTTTACAGATTTTTGTATTTATGAAAGTTTTTGGAAAAATATATCAAGCAGCATGATATTTCTGAAAGCGCTATAGACTTTCCTATCTCCACCTCAGATAAAAAAAATTTCGTCATGAAATGAGCAGTCGTCAAGAAAATATTGTCAGATATCTATGCTCATCCTGATAAAAAAAATATATTTTGATATATGGTTGAATTAAATTCGTTTAAGGGTATTTTTTCTCTCACTAGAGAGATGATGGAAACACAAGATATTTTTCAATCTTTTCTGGAAAAAAAACTCAAAGATAAGGCCATTGCTTTTGAACAAATTATAAGGTTTTTTAGGAATGTGCTCAATCATATCGAAACCGCTGATGTGAAGATTAAGCTGGATGATTTTATCAAACAAAAAGATTATCTTTCTAAGGGAAAACATATTTCAAAAATAGAATTTACTATGAAATATGCAGATTATTTTGTTGAATGGACAGGAAGTAAGGAATATGGTTTGGATATTGTGATAGATTTTCATGCACTCAAAGAATGACAGAAAATATTTGATATTATCCCCTTGCATCAAGTCTATTTGCTTGCGGAATTTTGTTTTAATCTTTCTGAAATTTTCAGAACTACCATGCTTCCATCACCTAAAAAACCCAGTAGTAAACACTACAGAAAATCTTCTCGTAAGAGAAACTAGAATATATTACTATATATAGTATAAAACAATCCTGTAAATTTCTATTATTTGTTTTTATTAGAATCAACTTTGAAGATCGAGCATTTTTTTATATTGTCCATTTAATTTTACTAATTGGTTATGGGTACCATCTTCGATGAGTTTTCCTTGTTCAAACAACAATATTCTATCTGCTTGTTTTACGGTTTGTAATCTGTGGGCCACAACAAAGACTGTTTTTCCTTTAAAGAGATTATGAAGTGCTATATTTATCAGTTCTTCATTGAAGCTGTCGAGTGCAGAAGTTGGTTCGTCAAGCAAAATGATATTTGGGTTCTTTAGCATTATCTTTGCTATTGCAAGTCTTTGTTTTTGACCTCAACTTAATCTTACTCATCTTTCTCAGATTTCTGTCTCAAGTCCATGATCAAACTCCCAAATAAATTCGCATTTTGCATCTTGTATTACTTTTTCTATGGTTTCTTTTTTTGGCTCTATATCAAGAGCATAGATAAGATTTTCGTGTATTGTTCCATCGAATACTGAGGGATCCTGTGTTAAATATCCTATATGTTTATAATAATCAGTTAATTTTATGCTTGATAATTTTTGTCCATCAACCCGAATATTTCCTTTATCTGGTCTTATATATCCAGCCAAAAGCTTGATTAACGTTGTCTTTCCTCATCATGACTCTCCTACAAATGCTGTTTTGGTTCCTCAGGAGATATTGAGCGAAAAATTTTGAAATATATTGTTTTTTTGATAAGAAAAACTGATGTTTTTGAGTGTAAAATTTCATTTTTTGTAGATAAACTTCTTTTTATCGCTATCATTTTCCATAATAGGAATCGTTTCGAATGTGTTTCTAAGTTTTTCTATATGAACGATAGATTTATAATATTCTTTGAGGTATTTTCTTATGTTCCAGATATATCTACTTATGGTACCTAACAATTGAAGTAATAATACCATATATGCAAAAGTATACTGTTCTGTAATAATTCCTATACCTATCATCATATATATACCTATTCTCATTCCATCTATAATCAATCCAGAACTTGTTTGCCATAACTCTTTTATCGTATTTCCTCTTTGTCGTAATCTAATTTTCTTATATATTAACGTCTCTTGTTTATTTATCTCCTCTCAAAGTTTGTTGTTTTGTAATATTTCAAATTTTGACATAATAATTTTTACATCTCTACGAGCAATCTCTAAATTGATTTCTTTTGCTTTTTTTCCTGTGTTTTTGAGAATACTAAGTCATATCCAAATCAATGTCCCTGCAATGATAAATAATCATAAAAATCCTATAAAGTATTCCCAACTGGGAACTTGATTTGCTACTAGAACAAACGCATATATTATTGCTCCTATTTCAACGATTATTGCTGGTATTGTTTCATTGAGTATCGATCTTCGATTATTTATTCATTCAAAAATAATATTTTGCATTTTTCCTGTTCCGATTGCTTCTACTTTTGTGTTTTCTAAATGAATGTATTGCTCAAAAAACTTTCTTTTTAATCATAATTCTGTTCATCCATTAGATACTTCTTGTGCCATCTGTCCTATTCGACCTATAATGTAGTTTAGTAAAAATATCGTTCACAATATACCACATCGAAATTTGATAGTAACTATATCTTTTCTTTCTATTGCTGCGATTATAAATGCCCCTATTTGAATGGTAAAAATGCTTTGAAATGCGTCAAACACTTCGGTAGAGAAATATATCCACCATCTTCATTTGGTATACGATATAGGCTCAAGAAAAATTTTTAATTTTGTTAGTGTTTTGATCATAAGATATCTTTCTGTATACGTAAAATGTACTCTTGTATAAGTATATACAAAATATCTTTATATACAAATTTCATTGCTATCTATACCTATCCTGGTATCTTCATTTTCATAAATCTTTCTATATTCTCGTCGTGCTTGTATTTGTCTATGTCAAATATGTTTAAGTCGTTTTCTTGGAGAAGTCTTTGTATTTCGTCCTGAGTTTTCTGTATCTGTGTCTCTTTGGCTATGATGATTTTTACTATCTTCTTTTGTTTTTCGCTTAAGGTTTCTTTGGCTTGTTTGTATTCTGTCCTTAAAACATCATTCATCCATATATATTACAAAAATAAAACAACTACTCTTTTTTGTTTTTTTTCTTTTCCGCGATTTTTACTGTCTTGTCCATAAAGAGTACGCCATCAAGATGATCTATCTCGTGTTGGATGATTACCGCGTTGAATTCTTTTTACCATATCCGTACAGTTTGGTAATGAAATATATGTCTCTTCTCGGAGAATAGTTTCTTTGGATTTTTCTATAATTTTGGGATTGATCATAATAGTCTCTCCTAAGAATTTGTATTGTAATCATGTTTTTGTTATATCCTACTATAAAAACAAATCAAAAAATTAATATAATCCAAATAGTGACTTGAGTTTTTTCTTCAATAAATCCAACCTCTCTATCATAAAATCTCTTTTATGCTTATTAAAAAACTTTGGAAAGTTTTGTTTTAATTCTTTTACTATCTGTAAATTTATCTCGTCTGTTTTACTATCAAATTCTTTACCTGATGTAAAATCTTTTCTTTCGGTTAAGGATTTAGCTAAGTCTCTTATAGCATCAACAAGTCCCTGATTTCTGGTTTTTGTATGGTAATCCACAAAAAAGAAGCCCTTTCCTTCTTCAAATAAAATATTGTTTCCGATTGAATCAAGTATAATGTCTCTTTCATAAAGATCAATAAAGGTGTTTAAAATTGATTTAATTTCATAATTATTAATTTCCGGTTTATCTTCCCTCTTTATGTGTCTCAAATTTTTACCTTTTAAAAAATCCATAACGATAGCTTGATCTTTCTGAGAATAAGAAACCAAATGAGAGACATTAGAGACATCTTTTGTTCTGCGCATTGCTTCTAATTGTTCAGGTGATATAGCTCCGTGTTTAAAAATTTTAATAACATAATACCCTAAAAGAGTCTGTACTTTAAATATATGTCCTTCTGCCCCGGAATACATATATCCCTCAATATTCTTTAATTCTTCAGTGGTTTTAATAACAGAAATTTTTGACTGCAAATTTTCGATAATTATTTTAAATTCTTTATTATATCTTGAAATACATTCAGTTTGGAATTTTAATTTTGTATTATTTTGTTCCTTAGAAAAGCCAAGATATAAATCTTTATATTTCCCAACAAGCTCTTTCGCTTCTGTCGATAAGTCTTTGGATAAATTGTTTATGTCTTTTATTGATGCCAGCTCTTCACTCTTTTTTAGGACAGATTTAGCTTTTTCTCTGTCTGCATAAAATTTTTTTTCATTTGTATCTTGATTTTTGTTCTCGTTTGGATATTCGGATGCTATTTTTTTTTCAGCAAAATATTCTATTTGTGCCTGTAATTGTTCTTTTTTTTTGGGCTTTCCCAATGGCCTCCCTACTGATTCTTTCATATATATTAGCTATATAAAATACTCATTTTTATTCTTATTATGTGAGACGTAGAAAAAAGCCTTACTCTTTTTTGTTTTTTTTCTTTTCCGCGATTTTTACTGTCTTGTCCATAAAAAGTACGCCATCAAGATGATCTATCTCGTGTTGGATGATTACAGCATTGAATTCTTTATATTTTTTGGTCTGTTTTTTTCCTTTGAGATCTATGAATTCTACCGTAATGCTATGATGTCTTTTTACCATACCTGTACAGTTTGGTAATGAAATACACGCTTCTTCCCAGAGAATAGTTTCTTTGGATTTTTCTATAATTTTGGGATTGATCATAATAGTCTCTCCTAAAAATTTATCTTTGGTTTTTTTCTTGTCTCGTTGACTAGTAGCGATGACTCTAATGTTTTCACCTACCTGTGGAGCTGCCAATCCTACACCTTTATTTTGGTACATTAAAACTACCAATTTATGACAAAAAACAATCAAATCCTGATTGATTTCTTCTACTTCCTCAGAGATATTTCTAAGGATAGGATTGTTTATTCCGGTTTGAATTTTTTTAATGGGATAACTCATGATTTTAACTAACAACTAACAACTAAAAACTAATCATTACATGACCATTGTGGTCATGTAATGATATAAGGAACAGTCCTGTGAATTCAATATCAACACATATAATCGTTCGGTTGTTTTGATATATCACTTCCCACCATTTCCTTGCTATATTTTATTTATATATAATAATTAGCTTGATTTTTGTTTTTAAATATATAATAGTCTACTTACACTAAATCAACGAACCATGAAGCCCTTATTGCTTTACTTCTTATTTCTCTTTGCTTTGGGAGTAGGTCTCATTCTTGACCAACCCATCCAAAGGTCTTTGGAGTTTTCGGTTTGCCCTGTTGATTGTGGTGTCGATCTGTTTGACGAACTGCCGGCGATCTTCACCTTATTGACTGGAAATGTTTGAGGGCTGCCCTCCCGTGTATCGGACTGGTAGCCTAATCTGTTTGAGGGTGCATTTGATGCACAACGATCTGAAATCGGGATCGTGCACCCGTTCTCCCCACCGTTTACGGTGATGTAAACATCTCAGCGTTTGATTTATGTTCACTTATTTCCTCCTGTCAAGATTTGGCAGGAGATTTTTTTTATCACACAAAAAATTTTTTTCTAATGTTTGTTGTTTTTCCTTATTCTGGCGAAAATTTTCACCAAAAATATGGTCTGTTTTTATTCCTTGAAAAACCCTGGCAAATAATTACTCTTTTCCTTTGCAAGTATTCAATCACCAAAAAATACCCCTTATTGTATCTGTGGAGAGATGGCAGAGTGGTTGAATGCAGCTGCCTTGAAAGCAGCCGTCCGGGCAACCGGACCGTGGGTTCAAATCCCACTCTCTCCGCCATTTATTATTCTTATCTTGTATGATAAAATTTAATCGTGTAAACTATTTCAAGTTCGTTTTATCGTTATGTTTTATTGTGTTCTTCATCTTTGTTATTGCAAACGCAGATCTGTTTGAAAATAACCAAGAACAATTAGCTATTAATTCAAGTTTCATTGAAGGCGATGATTGAGTCTCCTATGAAATTGATTTGGATAATGTAAATATGAATGTGGATACCAATAGTAATGGTGTCATTCAATATACTGTCCAAAACTGAGATACTTTACTCAAGATAGCAGGCGTTTTCTGAACGACTGTTTCTAGTATTGAAAAAGAAAATAATCTTCAGAAAAAAGATTTGGCTTCCTGACAAGTATTGAAAATTTCTAGTGATGTAGATGGTATCGTCTATACTATCCAAGATAAAGCTAATGTTCTTGTATTTGCCAATAAATATAATCTCAATATTCAAGATTTGATGACCCTAAACTATATCCAGGATGAAACTGAAATTTTTTCTCCAGACCAAGATATATTCATCAATATTACAAAAGAAAAAGCATATGAATTATGATTGCTTGAAAAACCAAAACCAGAGATTATTCCTAAGTCTACTATTACGTATAGACCGACTATCAATAAATCTGGAAAAACAGTTGTTAAGACAACCAAGAAAGTATCTACCATTATTAGTGATGATTGATCTGATGAACCCGAAACTAAGGGTACTATTATCTCCAAATGGACTTATACCAAAAAGATTAAAAATGGTTTCTATGCGTGATATTGTACTTGGTATGCAGCCATTATCAGTCCTAATATCTTTCCATATATAGATGAAACAACTCAAGATAGACCGTTTGGTGGAGATGCACGTCAATGGTGTAGTAATGCAAAGAGCGCTGGATTTAGAGTTGGTAGTAAACCAGCTGTAGGTGCATTGATTGTATATAGTAAATTGAGATCAAGTGCGGGACACGTAGGAAAAGTCATTAATTACTATCCAGATGATGGTAAAATGATTATTAGAGATATGAACTATGTAGGAAAGTTTGTAGTTACTGAACGTCGAGAAGATACAGATAATAGTAAGATTAGTTGTTATATTTATGGGAAATAAACTTTAGCTTAAGGCCACAAAGCTTGAAGCTCAAAGCACAGTAAAGTTTATTTAGGCATTGAAAATACATCATATATTTCTATAAGAGGTCTACTGCCGTACATGCAGTAGATTTCTTTTTTATTCTTTGCATATATTGAATGAATTATTTCCAACAAAAAAGACTTTATTCTCCTAGTCTTAGGTCGTGATCACATACCCATCATTCACCATATCCTCATAGTACTACCAATAGAAAAAAGAAAATTATTTTTCGATTTCTTGCTGCATTCATTTTTGTGGTAGTGGTTTTTGGTGTTCGATTTACAAGAAATATCTTAATAGATCTTCCCAATGTGAGCAAAATCAATGATATGGTATTTAATGAAGCGACATTGATCGAGGATAGAAATTGAGAGGTTCTGTATAAATTATTTGAAGAAAATAGAGAGTATGTTCCTTATTCTTGAATATCCTTGAATATGATCAATGCTATTGTTGCTCTTGAAGACCAACGTTATCGAGAACACAATGGTCTAGATGCTATGGGAATGCTTAGAGCAGCAATCAGTGCTGTTATCAATCCTGGCTCTAGAGTTCAAGGAGCATCAACAATCCCTCAACAATTAATCAGAAATCTTCTTTTGACTAAAGATAGAAAAATCACCAGAAAAATAAAAGAAATTCTTCTTACTAGCAAGCTTAGTGGTGTTTTGGAAAATATGATTCGTAAGGCAAACGGTAATCTTTCAACTGCACAACTTCGCAAAGAAATGAAAGATAGAACACTTGAATTGTATCTCAATTATATATCATTTGGAAATAATGCATTTGGTGTAGAAGCTGCATCTAAGACATATTTTGATAAGTCCGCAAAAGATTTAACTCCTTTGGAAGCGTCTATACTTGCTTCTATTCCTAAGTGACCATCATTGTACAATCCTTATAAAAATAGAGATTTGGTTGTAGGGTCTTTTGTGGTAAAAGATTCTTATGGTAATCCTGTACTTTTTTCTGGAGATGTGCAAAAAGCAGTAACCGACAAATTTACTCAAATACTTAGCAATGCTGACTTATCAAATAAAAAAAGCAACAATGCTGTGGTAAAGTTTATTGGTGGAATCTGATCGTTTAGTATAAATGTTTCAGGAACAAATCTTGATGTGAAATATACCAATGGAAGAAAAGATTTGGCTTTGGATAGAATGTATGAAGATGGATATATCACAGAACAAGAGCTTAAAGATGCTATTATTCAGGGGATAAATTATGTGTTCCGTAGAAATGTGTTCAATATCAAGGCTCCTCATTTTGTACAATGGGTTATTGAAGAACTTGAAAAAACATATGGATCTGGAACTTTGAATAAGTGATGATTTGTTGTTAAAACAACACTTGATAGCAAAATTCAACAGGTAGCTGAAGAAGCTATATTATCAAACAATCCTGTACTTCAAGACAATGGTGCTAACAATAGTTCTATGATTTATTTGGATAGTAAAAATGGCGATGTCCTTGCGTATGTAGGTTCTATTGACTATTTCAATACTGCTATTCAGGGTCAAAATGATATGGTAAGAAGACCAAGACAAACCTGATCATCAATTAAACCTTTCATTTATGCTTTGGCTTTGGAAAAACTTCCCTTGACTCTAGATAGTCCTATCTATGATATTCCATTTAGAATCTGAGCTGACAAACCAAATAATGCTGATGATAAGTTTGAAGGAATGTTACCACTTAAAAAAGCGCTTTGACATAGTAGAAATATCCCAGCTGCTAAAACGTTTACCGCACTTGGTGGTGAAGTAGTGGCTAAGCCATTTCTTAAAAGTCTTGGACTTAGTGGTATCTCAGATAATGTAGAGTATTGATATCCATTGGCTTTGTGAGCAGCAGAAGTAACTATGCTTGAATTTGCAGATGCTTATACACATTTAACAACATCTACACCAGCTGTTATCAATCCTATTTTGGAAATCAGATCAAGAGATGGTTCTCTTATTTATCAGAAAACTGGCATCAACCTACAAAAAGAAGTTATTAAGCCTGGAATTGTTTCTTTGATATGGAGAATATTATCAGATACTGCCAATAGAATACCTGGTTGGGAAAATAAGTTTACGGTTTCTGGACTCAAATATGCGCTCAAAACATGAACATCAAATGCAAAAACAGATAGAGGAAATCGTGCAAGAGATTGATGGCTTGCTGCATATACCCCAAGCAAGGTTATGTTGTTCCGAGCATGAAATGCTGATGGAACTCCTATGAATACCAATGCCTTTGGTTGAACTATCCATGCTGCTCCTGTCAAGAAAATCTTTTGATGGTTGTTGAAAAACAATTATATAGCCAATGAAAATATTCCTGAAGTAGATTTGATGAGTGTCTCTATTTCCAAAATTTCTGGAAAGGCTGCTGGTCCAAATACTCCTGCTGATTTAACGGTAAGTTCTGTTAAGTATAAAAATTCTCCAGGACTTGCAGGTGATGATTGAGCTACCCCTATTACTTTTGATGGTACATGTAATGGTCTTGCTAGCCCATATACTGCTCCTGGTGATCTAAAAAATGGGTATCTCATTGTTCCAACTACCTTCATGCCAAATGGTATGGATCTTGAAGAAATTACTCAGTGGTGGAATGATTCTGTTCCTTTCTTGTCTGGTAGTGTTTCAACGCCTAAAGCTTTGAGTGGTAAGGTTACCTATACGTTCAATAATATATTTGTCCAGGCTCCTGTCCAGATGTGTCAAGGTGTTGCTGAAAAGCCAGACACTAACATCAATGTTAATGTGAGTACACCGACAACTAACGCAACTATCTGATCCTCATTTACTGTTTCTTATACTATCAATGGACCAAAAAATATTAGAAGGGTTCTTGTACTTCTCAACAAACAACAGGTAGGATTGTTTGAATATCCTCAAGGAAATACCAAAAGCGTTTCGGATACCAAACAAGTTACTATTACTTGAACAGGCTTCAAAAACAATCAATATACTTTGGATGTGGTCGCTTTCGATTTTGCTTGATTCTCCAATAAAGCTAGCATTCCTGTACAATTATCTCTTGGCTCAACTCCTCCATCGCCTCCACCACCAACCGTAGATACTAGTGCTCCTACTATTAAAACATCTGGTATCCAAATTAGCAAAAATGCTGATGCTACCTTTACGGTTATTATTCCCTTACAAGATACTACAGCTGTCTTATCAGGAAAGATCACAAGAAATGGCGCTCAGTTGTATGAATTCAAAAATGGTGTCAGTATAGCTGATTTCCAAATAGACGTATTAGGTCCTATCGTTATTACCGCTCAAGACCCAGCTGGGAATAAACTTAATCAAACAATTGATCTGACTACTTATTATACTCCATAAACATTATTATATCTGATTATAAGAAAAGAGGGCGACTGTCCCTCTTTTCATTTTTTCCTTGATACTTTTGTTGGAGCGAAGCGAAATTTTACTAAAAAGCATATCCTGTAACGTACGCCACTGATCCGATCGTCCGTAGCGATAGCGAAGGATGTCGGATAGTGGCAGTTGTCGGAGGCTTTAGCCCTTGCGTATGATTGTATCTCTCATTTTCCGTATTTTAGACATTCATTTTTTTTAGCAGATTTGGGGGAGGGGTTGCCTCGAATAGAGCCAAAAGTTCTTTTATTCGATTAAGATATATTGTTGAACTTGTTTTTACTGCTTTCCGCTTCTGCTATTTGGAATGATGTTTGATTAAGTAAGAAATTTTTTAGCTCTTCGTCAACTACTGTCTCTTTGATGACTTGTTGTTCGATAGTTGTGTTGCTTATTTGAATCATCGGGTCATTAGTCACCCCTATTTCATTTGATGTATATACGGTTTGTGCCTCCGAATTAACCCAATTTCATATAATATTTGTCGATAATCAAGATAGTCAGATAGAATAAATTCATGCAAATCATAATCCAGAAGCGAAAGCCCTACTATATTGATTTATATTTGCCTGACTATAAATTCATCTAGGAAATGTTTTACATCATTTATCCTTTAAATCTTTATATAAATTAATTTGGAACTCTCATCATCAACATGAAAAAGTTGAAATAGTAAGATTACTTAAATCTATTCAAGATTTATCTAATTCTTCTAAATATCAAGTAAATCGTCATATCTCAATAAGTCAATTTTTATAAGGATCTCAATGATCCATGATGCATATATGAGCATTTTTTCAATTTTTTAATTTAGATTCTATGGTATCTTTAAGATTCTTTTTAAATCATTCTTTATCTATATTTTCATCCTTACAATTATCTATTTGTACTTCCCCAGTAATATGAGAGAACATTTTATTTATTGTACTTACATCTTTTATAAGAAAAGGGTTATAGTAAACATAAACATCTGAATTTGCTGGTATTAGTTCCGTATTACTATTTTTTTCTTGCATTTTATTTATACAACTCGTTATTTGTCATAATTGATCATTAGTAAATTTTTTTCAAAAATCTCTTTGGAGTTGTATTATACTTCTCAATGTATTTCGTACATTTAAAAAAGTTGTATCTCATTTAGCTTCCTTATATTTTCATATAAAAGCTTCATTTGATAAAATTTCTTTAATTTCAGATATATACTGATTTTTCCTTTCAATTCCTTTTTCTTCATTTTCTACTACACCAACTTGACCACGATACTCTGAAAAGTTGGTCGGCTTTAAGATATTCCCATCTTTATCGACTTTTTTTAGAAAATATGCTCAATAATTAGAAGATTCCAAAATAACTTCTTTAGCTGTAAATTCAAAAAGTTCATTTATATCTTTCCATGTTTCATCTTTTTGTAATTCTTCTTTTGAGTATACTTTACCTCGATCTGCTGGTCATATTTCTTTGGAAATATCTGTAGTTTCCAAACTCACGACATTCTCTTTAGTTTCTAAATTTTGTGTCATATTGTTTTAAAAGAAATATAAAGTTTAAAGATTTTTTAGTATTGTTTCTGGATTGATATATTCTTCTTTTTCTTGTTTTTGTATATTTTGAAGCGACTTTTTACTCTTCCACTTTTGGAATATATTTTTCATAAGTTTATTCTCGTATACATAATCTACAATAGATGAATATATTTTGCTCAGTTTCTCTTCACTTTTTTCTAAAATTGCTTCATCATACAAGTAAAAATACTGTGAAAATTTCTGAATAGAAAACCCAGCAAATTTTCAAATCATATTTTGAAGTGTTTTTGTTTTTTTTTCAAAGCTTTCTTTTTCGAAAGTCTTGATTAACTTTTCTTTATCCATTGCTTTTAGATAAATCAATTAAAAATCGCCTTTGGCGAAACCCCTCCCCCAAATACATTCACCGTATTACCAACTTTGAATGTCTGGCTTAGAGATACAATCATATGTCCGACAACGTCTGACTCTCGCCAGATGTCGAAGATGTATGGTAGAGTCTGTTGTTGGATTGTCTATCTTTTTGTTATTTATATTTAAGATAGTGGAGATGTGACTTAATTATTAACGTCAACCTGCTCGTCAAAGATGACTCATAT
>CAJBLF010000029.1 GCA_903953935.1 uncultured bacterium | reverse complement strand
TGGCTTTTCAATCCAATACATCATATTATATAACTTTTTGGAGAATTAGGCAATAATTTTAGATGATTTTGGGCATTTGATTTGAAAAAATAGAGATTTCAGAGTATACTTTATAGGTATTTTACACTTTCAGCCATTCTGTAATGAACACACAAACGGTAATCACAGAACCCACAGCTCTTCAAAATTTCATGAACAGCGCAATAGTTACCTATGGACTAAAAATACTGTGAGCTATAGCGGTCATATTGATTCTTTTGTTGATTTCCAAATTTATAGCAGGAATAGTCAGAAGAAATATTGTAAAAAATTGAGACCCTTCAAACAAACATATTGATAAAATCTGAAAATTGATCGGCGATATAACATTCTATATCCTAGTTATATTTTCTTTTTTCATAGGATTTGAAATGGTCGGATTCAATGTCGGACTCATCGTATGAGGTATATCATTTTGAGTATGATTGGCATTTAAAGAAATTCTTGGAAATATGATAGCAGGTATTATGATTTTGTACACCAAAGAATTTAAATTAGGAGATGTTATAGAGGTACAAGCCGATCAAGTATATCTAGGAAGAATCGAAGAAATAACAATCAGATATACGGTTATTAGGACACTAGACCTCAGACAAGTGGTACTACCAAATATGACCCTAATTTCTGTTCCCATAAAAACCTTCAGTGCAGAACCTATTATCAAGGTCACTGCATTATTTGGCGTACATTATGATTCAGATGTAACAAAAGTCTTACAAGTTATTTTAACAGCAGTAAATAGTTTCGATTTTGTTAAAGAAAAAACTGCTACCAAAGTGTTTGTATCAAACTTTGCAGATAGTTACATAGAGATTAAATCACTATTTTCGTTTGATCCAAATTGTGGTCTACTAACGGATTTTGCAATAGGATACATCAATGAAAAAGTAAACGATGAATTTAGCAAAAACAATATCAATGTACCATACAACATACTTACCGTCAATTTTGAAAAAGAAGAAGACAAAAAAAATCTTGCAAAAAATCTTAGCCAATAAGCATATCATTTACTATACTTGCATACTTGATGACAACAGCAACTATCACTAGCTATATAGTAACACGAATTAAAGACAATGGTCTTGAATTTTTAACGTCTGCTGGATTAGCAATCGGAGTATTCATTGCATTTTTATTTATAATAAAAACCGTTGTAGCAAAAGTAAGAAAAAGAATCCAGGAAAATTCACTACAAGAAGATATGTACAGCAAAAGAATAGCAGATTTGGCTGGAAGTATGTTGTTTATTCTACTTATGATTTTCAATATTTTAGCAGTATTTGAAATCATAGGATTTGACACAGCTTTGATCATGTGAGGTGTCTCTATGAGTATAGGTTTCGCAATGGAAACCACGATAGGAAATATGATGGCTGGTGTAATGCTTATGACCAACGAGAAAATAAAGTTAGGAGATTTTGTTCAATTTATGGGAAGCCTCAATATCATGGGTACAATAGAAGAAATCAATGTAAGATACACAGTCATTAGGACATTTGACAAAAGAAGAACAATCATACCAAACAGCATTGTTGTTTCCACACCTATCAAAACACTCAAATCAGAGACACTCATAAGAGGAGATATAAAAATCAGACTACCTCGTTATGTAGATATCAATCAAATAAAATCATTATTAATACAAATACTCAATAACATTGATGGTGTCTTACACAAAGAATATACCAACATTGTAGTAACAGGATTTGATACTGGAGGTATAGTAATACAGGGATTTTTCTTTGTCAATCCCCAAGGCAAGAGAGGAAAAATATTGATTCAAAGAGAGTTTATGAAAAACACACTTGAAGAACTCAAAAAATATGGCATCAAGATACCATACAATCACATAACACTAACTGTAGAAAGTTAAAAAAAATAATGATTATTGATTTTTTTATTGTTAGTTGTTCACTGTTAGTTATTAGTTGATGTATTTATTCTCCTGAAATTTCTTTTATCTGATCACGAATAACTGCTGCATCTTCAAATTTCCAAGCAGTTATAGCCTCATCTAACTGTTTTTTTAAATCTTTAAGAATGATTTCTTTTTCGACTTTCGTCATTCTTTTTAGTTTTTTGGTTTTTCCTCTCGTGAGTTTATCAAACCCTTGAGCAAGTACTTCATCGGTTTTTACAACATCCAATCCTTTGACATTAGATTCAGCTTTTTCTGGTTTGATATTATGTTCTTTATTGTATTTGTCTTGAATACCACGACGACGATAGGTCTCTCGTAATGCCTTGACCATAGATTCTGTAAAATTATCGGAATAGAGAATCACTTCACTATGTGGATTTCTTGATGCACGTCAGATGATTTGAATAAGCGATGTCGTAGAACGAAGAAATCATTCCTTATCAGCATCCAATATAGCCAACAAAGTAACCTCAGGAAGATCAATCCCCTCTCTTAAAAGATTTACTCAGACAATAATATCGATCACCCCGGTTCTCAATTTTTTGATAATTTCCCAACGATCAATTGTTGCGATTTCGCTATGCAAATAGAATGCTTTATATCATTTAGAAATCAGAAAGCTCGTCACCTCTTCAGAAGATTTTTTAGTCAGGGTAAGTAAAAGAACCTTCCCCTTTTTTGCGATATGTTCATTGAGTTTATTTAGTAAATGCTCCAAAAAAGCTGGCTTTGTACCAGTAAAATCATTTCCTTGCATAAAATCTTTGAGATTTTTATATTTAGCGAACATACACTATCAAACGAATTAAACATACCAAACTCTATCTTTTTGATGATTGTTTACAAGAAAAGTTAAATTATAAATTTACTTCACTATAAATGTCAGATGCATGACCAGACACTCCCCATATTCGAAACAATCAATTCAAACGAACCGAAATGGGTCCCACGGTATTTAACCGTGGGTTGGAGGTGAGCTAATATTTCTTTCGTTTTGAAACAACAGTTTGTTTAATTTGCATCTGACTAGCATTTTTTGCTTCCTTTTTGATGTTTTAATCCTGAAGTAATGAAGGGCAATGTCACAAAGGAAGTCTCCGAAGGAAAAATATTATAGAAAATCATCAAACGTAATTGCAAAAAAAACAATTTTACTTATACTATATATACAGAAATACTGCCTTTAAATAAAAATAAAATTATGAAGAAATATTTCTGAATACTACTATCACTGATTTGCCTGATTTGAACGTCGGTATTTGCAACCTACGAAGATTTTTCCAATCAACTAAAAACTATGGGGGTCGATGTGAAAAAAATAGAAGCACAAGACAACATTTCACGTTACGATTTAGCAAGATTACTAAATACAGTAGAATGTAAGGACTGTGTAAATCCAAATCAGAACATGATAAATAGATATACACAGAATTTCTGGTCTATATTTACCGCGACACCGGGAAAAGATTTTGCTGACATTAGTTTTCTCAGTGGAATATACAACAATGCATCATACTATTATTGTGTAGCATACGTAGGAGACAATACTTATATGAGATGATATCCCAAAGCAACAAGTCCAGTATGTGGAGGACAATTTTGTGGAATAAAAAACACTACAACCGCAGAATTCATCCAAGTAGTCATAAACATTCTTGCTAAATATATTTTCAAAGATCTGACATTAAATCGAAAAGAAGTGAATACATGGATAAACACACTAAAAATAGATAGTTATGAAGCAAAAAACTTTACTATTGATGATAAGAACACAATCATAGCAAAAAGTAAAACATGTGAAAACAATTGTGGACTACAAAACGCCAACGAAGTAAGTCTTTATCTCAAATACTGTATGTTCAACATAGCAAAATGTAGCATGCAGGAAGTGGGAAAAATAAAACAATGATATCGACCAGTAGCTGAATTAAATCTATTATATCGTCAAAACATCATAGATATAGATCAAAGTCTACGAAGAAATACAGACAAAAATATTGATGGTAAAACAGTAGTAGAGACATTATTCAAAATAAACGGAAAAGTAAGTTGTGCATTCAATAATGACTACGAATGTGATGGAGTAAATAACGCAAAAGACAACTGTTCAAATACCTTTAACCCAAGTCAAAAAGATGCGGATAAAGACAAATTAGGAGATGTTTGCGACAATGATATCGATGGTGATGGGATAAAAAACCCAATAGGAATCGTTGATGATGAAGGAAATGTTGACATAGCAAAACGAACAAAGGATATAGACAACTGCTTGTTTATGACAAATACAGGACAAATAGATAGTAACCAAAACAACATTGGAGATATATGTGAAAACATAAACGATCAAATAGGAATATATATAACTATAGATAAGATATCATGAAGCGCACCTTTGAGTACAAAATTTACTGCTATAACTTCATGAGACATTAAAGAAATTGTTTGGGATTTTTGAGATGGAAAACAAAGCAAAGGAAAATCAGTAAACCACACATTCACATTGCCAAATATGTATACCATACAAGCAACAGCAAAAGGTAATGGAAGAGACGCAAAAGCACAAGTAATCGTTGTGGTAGGAGGACAGATATGAGACGATAGATCACTACAGACAAGAGCAAGCGTCGTAGGAGGAAATATTAACACAGAAAGCACACTATCAGCATCATTAGGAGGAAATTTTGACACCATTGAACGAATATTTCCACAAGAACATATCGTAACTAAAAAAGCACCTGGTGAAAGCATCAAAAGAATATTCAAGCAAACAGGTGAAAATTATGTATTGGTAAAATGATATAATGAGTGAGTATTGGTAGGTGTAAGTTATTTTACGATGGGAATAGGTGAATGAAAAGGAGCGATACTGAGAAGCAACGAATCTAGCAGTGAAGTAAACAAAAAAATATTCTTCGATACAAAAACGCACAACATCAATCAAAGTGATATAGTACAAGTTGATTGGGATTTTTGAGAAGAAATAAAAATAAGAAATACAACACTTACTATGGAACATGCATTTACACAACCAGGGAAAAGAGTAATTACTCAGACAATACTACTAACTGATGGAAAAACACTAATTAATATGATAACCATATACATAACAGACAAGACACGTTTATGATCATACGCACTATTGATGACACCATCTACATTGATTGCAAACGTATGAGACAAAATTAATTTTTCGACACGTATTATATGATCACTTCTCAAGACACCAATTATACAGATAGCAGAATTTTCAGATTGAACTACCCAAAAGAAAGATTGAACAGATAAGATGCCAAGTATTTTCATTCATACATATCAAAAAAACGGTATGCTGACACCTCAAGATAGTATGTATATCAATCAATGCACATACCTCAAAAATCAGATAACTCTGGCAATCAAAGGAATAGACGCATGTTTGGATACGAAGACACAAAACAATCTTCAAACATATAAGTGTGATTTGGATGGTGATGGTATAGCTGACATTTGTGATACAGACATCGATGGTGATGGTATACAAAATCTTCTTGGACTTATCGCTTTTGAAAATAGAAATTGTTCATACGAAAGCGACACGAACAAAAACAATGCAAACCTAAACCAAGACATCTTAACAAAACACTATCAATGAGTATGTTCACTTGATAATGCACCATTCAGCAATAATCCAGATCAATTAGATCTCAATCAGGATGGTATAGGAGACAAACAAGATACCACATTTAGTATAGGAAGCGGAGATGTAATAGATACTGACGGAGATTGAATTCCTGATAGTAAAGATCTTTGTCCTACCATACAAGAGACATGGAACGGTATACAAGATGAAGATGGTTGTCCTGAGATAGCATTGGAATTCGGATGCAATCAACAAGGTATAGTTCCCAATATAGATATCACCAATGATGATATTATCATAAATCCTATAGATATAGATATACTACCACCTTCATCTTCTTGTGGAGATTGAATAATAGATGCAGGTGAAAACTGTATAACATGTCCGGCTGATGTAGGGATATGTACATCATTCTGCTGAGATGGCATCCAGGCTGCAGGTGAAAACTGTATAAATTGTCCAGCTGATGTACCTGTTTGTGGAATGTGCTGAAACGGGATAAAAGATCCTAACGAAGATTGCGAAACATGTCCTCAGGATTATGGCATATGCGTTGGTTCACTATGTGGAAACGGAATTATAGATCAGTGAGAAATATGTACCAATTGTCCTCAAGATGTAAAATTATGTATAGCATTACCTGCTTGCGGAGATTGAATAATAAATACAGGAGA
>CAJBLF010000028.1 GCA_903953935.1 uncultured bacterium | reverse complement strand
TTTTTTGTTTTCTTTAATCGAGCTTCGTAGCGCTAGGCCTATAAATATTGCTCATAAGATTCATGTAAGTGTTTCTGATATATGAAAAAGAGTGTTTAAGAACATAATTGCTGCTAGTGCGAAAATTGCCCAAAAAGCTCCATGTTCAAGATATTTGTATTTCATTAGTGTTCATTGTCTTACTAGCATTATCGTCAGACTTCTCACAAACATTGCTCATATTCAAAGTCCTAATGCTATTATGAAAATATTTTTACTCAGTGCGAATGCTCCAATTACTCAGTCGAAAGAGAAACTTGCGTCCAATACCTCCAAATAGAGAAATAATGATAATCATACTTTGTGAATGTTGGTAATCCCTCATTTTGACGTTTGCAATACTGTTGTTATTCATTCCATCAATACAAACACAATGATTCATCGCATACTTGCAACGAGAAATGTGAGATGTTCTGTAGCCGGAAGAAAACTTCCTATAATATACACAACCAGCATAGTAACTATTATCTCTATAGACTTAAGTGCTCATATTTTTTGTAGATATTTTTCTATATATCATAATCGATGCGTCTCTTTTTCTGCGTCAAGAAAGAAATTTAGTGCTACCAACAGTAAAAATGTTCATCAAAATCCAGCGATAGTTATGTGTGAACCGGTGAGTATTGCTGCATATTTATCTGGATCAAAAACCGCTAAATTGAATGCCGCTAGTGGATTTATTCCTCCCACTATAGCTACGATTATCAAAGGAAAAATAATTCTCATGCCAAATACTGCAATGGCTATTCCTCGAGTCAAGAATCTATGTTGCCATTTTGCATCCATTTTCTTCAATACGGTTGCGTTAACTACAGCATTATCAAATGATAATGATACTTCCAATATTCACAGTATGATAACTATAAATATAGTTTGTAGTCCTCAAGGTATGTCCAATGCTTTTCCTGCTCATAAAAAAAATGCTATAACAATCGCTATAATCGTAAATGCTATGGATCATCTAAAGTATTTCATGGTCATTTATTGATATAAATGCTTATATGCCATATTCTTTGACTATCTTATACATTTCCTTAAATGGCATGAACTTGTGTCATCTTTTTTTATTTTCTTTACTTATACGATATGCAATTTTTCGATGATAGAACAATGTCTTGTATGCGTTTCGTACTGTATGTTTTGGATCATATATGTGCGTAGGTAATGACCCCATACCATTGAGCTCTATGATTTTAAAGTTTCACTGATACAAATCTTCTATACTTTTTGCTTTGATGTCATAACGTCCAAAATAAAATTTTGGCATTTTCTTTGTTGTTTCGTCTATGATATTTTCTAGTTGTGGATTGATAAGATATGATACATCGTAAAATATCGAACCTCTACAGTGATTTCCTATATAATTGAGTTGAAAATTTTCTCATTTATCTAAAATACTTGTTCGTATATTTGAATGTTCTTTTTTTAGTTGATGGTAATAATATTTAGCTCTTGGATCGTGATATACTAATTCCTCCAAGGTTTGTTTTCCATCTCCACGGAGAAACATAAATTTTTTTTCTACAATTCATGTGATATGACCTTTCTCTTCTCCTGGCATACGATAATAGAAAATTCAGAATTCAAGCGGGTAATCTATGAATTCTTGGATAAGAATATCTTCGTTAACGTGATTCAGATATGTTTTTAGTTCTTTTGTGTCGTGAATTTTGTTTACATCTCTTCCTGTTCTTCCTAGTGTGGGTTTTGCTATACATGGATAGATTATTCCATGTTTTTTCATTTCATGTTCTATATGTTTTTCATCATGTCCCTGTGTAATAAATACCGTTATTGGTGATAATTTAGCATCAAATTTGTCCATGTCTTCATGCTTTCCATATCCTGCAAATCCACTTAATGTCATCTCTGGATTGATGTTGGAAAAAAAACCCAAATGTTTTGCTCTGATTGCTAAATAGAGAAAATATGCATACACTGGTATATCAAAAAGATATCCTGGCCAAAATTCCCATCTCCTGTATTTCTGTATCCATAGGGTTATGTTTTTTTTCATATATCTTAGTTTCATAACAAATTTAAAATCCATTTAGCTCACCGTATTACTGGCAAATATACTGTCGCTTTTCCTATGATTGCTGCGATAATAAATAGTGGAAGTGGTAATCTTTTACGAACGATGCCTATTGCTACTATATCAGGAATTGCAGAGTCTATAGCCACAATAGTCAGTAAAAACAATACTAATTTGCTGTTTTTTGTTTCCAAATAATTTGTTATCTTGTTGTTGAGTTTACTTAATCTTTTTCTGTTTTCTATGTATTCTGCAAATCTATTTTCCAAGCGAGAGATTCGATCTTTATTGTCTCTTTTTGCTTTGAATGATAGTATTCGTCTATGTGCGTATCCGTATACCAATCGAATTAAAATACTGCTTAATGCTGCAGGTACTACCGTTCCAAACGACATTGCTATGGGACCAGCTCATTGTAGCAAACGAATCCCTATTAGGGTATAGGTTATCGGTATGATTACCGGTGGAAATATTGGTGAAATCACAACCAAACATGATATAATGAGATGCTCTAATAACATGATATAATTTTTAATTTAAAATTTTCAATTTCTAAACATTAAATTATATTTTAACTGATTTAACTTGTTTAAAAAAGTTGTCGATATCTTTTTTTGTCATATCAGCGTTGACGGTCATCAATCTAATGAATTCTTCTCATTTCCATTTTCCGTAACTTACTTTTATGAGTCCTTGTTTGTCTAATGCTTCACAAATTTTGCTTGCAGGTTTCCCTTTGACCTGAAAACATACATTAATACATTCTGGCTCTAAAACAAGACTAAACTCTTTATCTTTTTTTATTATTGCTGTTGCATATTTTGCATTATCAAATTCTTGATTGATTCTTTTTTCATATCCATTTTCTCCAAGATATTTTAATGCTGTCCATACTTTGAATGCATCGTTTCTTCTTCCGCATTGAATTGATTTGTTTCCTGGATTGAGCTCTTTTTCGTCCATTTGGAATAAATAATCGGCATTTTCGTGAAAATTTTCATAGAGAATGTTTGGATTTTTTGTCAAAAGTACTGCAGCCAATAATGGTACATTCATCATTTTGTGAAGACTTCGAGAAACTGAATCACTATGTTCTATTCATGCAAGTAGGTGTTTGTGCTTTTTGCTTAATAATGCTCATCATCCCAATGCTGCATCTGTATGAAGTCGTAGTTTGTATTTTTTTGCAATCTTTGCAATTTTTTCTATGGGGTCGAATGCTCCCAGTACTGTTGTTCATCCGGTAGCATTTACGAAAAAAGGAATATATCCATGATGAAGGTCGGATATAATTGTTTCTTCTAATGTTTTTATATTCATTTTACCTTTTGTATCTGTAGGAAGTATCCTAATAGCTTCTTTACCTAGTCCTGTAACACTAATAAATTTTTCTGTAGAGTAGTGTGCTTGGTCTGATGTATATCCGACTAATTTCTTCCCAGCTATTCCTGATTTTTTGATAGAAGAAATTTTTGCATTTCTTGCTAAAACAAGTGCTATCATATTTGTCAATGATCATCCTGGAGCGAAAATTCCGTCCCCTTTTTTGTAGCCAACCTTTTTTAAAAGAAAATTGATTACTTCTTGTTCTATCAAAATATGTATTCCCGCTGATTTGTATGTATGCATAGTATTGTTTAAAACTGCAGTCATCATTTCCGCCATAACTGCCGGCCCTATTTCACCACCAACCAATAAATTAAAAAATCATTTACTATTTGTTTTGGGACTATTGAGTGCTATTTTTTCCATTTCATCAAAAAGTTGATCTATATCCATTCACTTTTGATTTATGGAGAGCTTGATGTTTTTTTTCAATGTTTTTGGTGCGGTATATTTGAGGACAGGATTTTTTGTTGAATGATTGTAATATTTTTTGATAATAGCCATAGTCCTATCCAATATTTTGTCTGTGTTTTTCATGATGAAATTTGTCAGTAAATAGAGTCAAAAGTATAGGCAATTTGTGTTTTATAGCAAGATATTATATTTGTAGATGTAAAAGTTGTGCGAGTGATTTCCCCAGGAAAATGAATGGAATATGAGTAATGCTTTTACCTATGATTGCTGCTATGATAAAGTAAGGAAACTTTATTTTTTTGTATAAGATTCTTGTAGCTATTATATCTGGTATGACGGGCACATAACAAAATATTGCGAAGAGAAATGTTATTATTCTTCCTGACTTTTTTTCCAAATATTTTTCCCATTTCAATCATAATTTTCCTATTCTTTCTTCTTTTTTGAAATAGCTATTCATCTTGTTTATTATACGGGAAAAAATGTTTTTATCTTCTAGAGGATCTTGTCCTATTGTCATCCTTGGAATCACAAAATTTTGCATTTTCCATATAATGATGTCTGCCAAAACTGCTGCTGCTACCGATACAAAAGAAAGGATCCATGGATCTATTTTTTGTACAACTAAAGCACCAGTCATCGAATATGATAATGGAACAAGTATCGGAGGTACTAGAGGTGATACGATAATTATTATTCATAATACTATTAATTGGACTACCATAATTTTGTCTTTTAATAAAAAAAACCCACTACATGGTTGCTTGAGTATAGCCAAAGAATTGGTCAAATCAATAATATCTTCTATTTTGTCTGTTTCTAACCCGCGCTTGATATTCATTGACTAAATGCTATTATTATATCTCAGTTTATTATCTATTTTACTTATAAACATAGCATTATGTTGTTTAGTGAGCTTTGATTGAAAGCATGATTATTAAGATCTTTGGAAAGTATGGGATATAAAGAAGTTACTCCTATCCAAGCACAAGTTATGAAAATTGCTTTGAGTGGAAAAAACGTTGTTTGACAATCTCAGACGTGAACAGGTAAAACTGCTGCTTTTCTGTTGCCTGTCCTCAATAAAATAGACACCAACAAAAAAACCCTCCAAGCATTGATTCTTGCTCCTACGAGAGAACTTGTCATCCAAATAGGAGAAGAAATTAGAAATCTTACAAAATTTTATGGGGTAAGTTTTGCTTGTCTGTATGGATGAGCAAGTCCACTTATTCAAAAAAATATCCTCAAAAAAAATCCTGCAATCGTTATTGCAACGCCAGGAAGACTCATGGATTTTATGAATCAAAAAGTAATCAATATCAGTATTGCTGAATATTTCATTCTTGATGAAGTAGATAGAATGTTGGATATGTGATTTGTGCGTGACATCAAAAAAATCTGGGCACAACTCAAAAATGTAAAACAGACGTATACGTTTTCTGCAACCATGAATGATGATATGAAATCTATTATTAAAGATCATATTTCTACTTATGAATTTATAAAGATAGGTGAGGGTGTAACTGTAGATAAAATCCATCATAGATATCTTCCGATAGAGCATGAACAAAAATTATACAATGTCATCAAGCTTATAAAGGCGCATGCAAATGATAAGGTACTTATTTTTACTCATACCAAAAGAAATACCAAAACTATACATCAGATTTTAATCTGAGACTGATTCAAGGCTTGACTCCTAAATGGAGATATGGCTCAAGGAAAGAGACAATCTACCCTCAACGCATTTAAAACAAGTGAAACTAAAATATTGGTGACTACTGATGTTGCTGCAAGAGGACTTAACATGGAAAATGTATGATTGGTTATCAATTTTGATGTGCCAGCAGATCCTAAAAGTTATATTCATAGAATATGAAGAACAGGAAGAGCATGAGCAAGTGGTAAAGCTATTATGTTGGTTTCACCCTTGGAAGCACCATTACTTAGAGAGATAGAAAAAATTCATAAAATTAGGATACAACCATCAGAACATCTTGTCGAACAGGATAAAATGGGGGCCTATGGAAACCTTCGTTTAGATAGGTCTACCGATAAAAAATGAGGAAAGAGACCACAAGCTCCTAAACGTCAAAGTTTTACTAAAACCTATAGCAAAATATATCCATCAGATGAACAAAAAGCTATGAAGACAGAAAACAATTATCGTAGCAATCCCAATCATAAACAACATGAACGTAGACCATCAAGGCCAGGTAGTGTTCCCGTAGCATGAGATCGCAGACCTTCAACTGGTTGATATCAATGAAAAAAACCTGATAGTAGAGCAGGTAGAGGTGATATAAGATCTTCATCATCCCAGTGATCATTTAGAGGTGCAGGTAAACCTAGACATAGGTAAATTGTAGGGGCGAATAGTATTCGCCTTTTTTTGTATTTTAAATGTTTCTTTGAAGTTATTCTATTTTATCGCCCAATCTACTGCAGGCAGGTTTGTCGGTTGGGGATTTTTTTAAACGCTTCGCTGGACTTCCTTTTTGACATTGCCTCAAAAAGGAAGCAAAAAACTCTAGCCAGATGTAAACTCAACGAACTGTTATTTCATAACGAGATATCTTTTTATCTCACCTCCAACCCCGCAGTACTGCGGGGGCCCATTTCGGTTCGTTCGAATTGTTTTCTTCGAATCTAGGGAGTGTCTTGTTATACATCTGGCGTGGGTAGATAAGTCTGATATATATCTAAAATAAAGTAAAAAAACTCTGTGACTATACAGAGTTTTTTTTGTAATAGAATTATTTAATCCAGCTAATCTGGATAAAAACGATGGAAAAATCTACTTCGTAAAATACTCGCAGATTTCTCTCATCTTATTTTAGTATTTTACCTAAGTCGATTACGTGGACGTTTTCTAGTTGATCCGTGAATCCTTTGTCATGGCTGACCATAATCATTGCTCATTCGTAGGTATTGAGTGCTTGAGCGATAACGGGAAGGTGACGGAAGTTTATATGGTTTGTTGGTTCGTCGAGGATAAGGAGATCAGGTTTTTGTAGTACAAATCTTGCATAACATAGCAGTCATTTTTGTCATTCAGAAAGTGAACCAACGGTATTTTGTAATAGATTTTTGGTAAGAAGGAATTGAGCTGCTACGCGATAAATGTCCTGATCGCTTGTTTCTTCAGCTATTTCTTCTAAGGTATCTCGAACGGTTTTGTTCATATCCAAAGCATCAAAATCTTGACTATAGTATCCTACTTTTACTTTGTTGTGGATCATTGCTATGTCTTCTTCTGGATGTGTGGTATCTGGTTCTTTAATCATACCGTCTTTGTTTTTGTCTTTGAGTATTGCGTTATATTCTTTCATAATGTTTTCTTTGTGTTGATGGATCATCATTAATCTCTTGAGGAGTGTAGATTTACCGATGCCATTTGGTCCTACAAACATATATCTTTCGTTTTTTTTGATGACTAATGGATATTTACATATTACTACTTCATGTGCAGCATTCATAAGTCATATTTTGTTTATCGTTACTATAGGTCCTATGTAATTTTCAAATGGAATGGTAAAAGATGTGATAGTCTTATCGTCTTTTCTGACCTCTACCTTATTTTCTTCAGCTTCTTCAACTTCATCTCTCATCTTACTTGCCAATTTACGCATTTTTCATCATTTGTTTGCAAAGAAATTTATCTTTTCTTTGGCATCCATGATTTTTTTCTCAGCTCTTGCATTTTGCATTTGATCCTTTTCTATCTGAGCTGCTATCTGTTCTACTACATCATAATAATCTCATCGGTATTGTTCTACTTTGCATGTTCATCTATTGAGATACAAAACCCCATCGGTAAAGAGATTTAGGAAGTCTGCATCATGGCTAATAACAACAACGGTTTTGTCATAGGACATCAAAAATGTTATAAGGTCTCCAATTCATACATCATCGAGGTTGTTTGTTGGTTCGTCAAGTAGGAGAATATCAGGATGTTGGATCAATGCGTAGGCTAATAAGAGTCTCGCTTGTTGTCATCCAGAAAATTCTTTTATAGGTTTGTTCATCGGTGCATTGAAATTTACTGCTTTGAGTACTTCATCTATTTTTCTATCTATTTGATAATCTTTTTCTGTAAATGCGGTTTCAAAAAATGCTTTGATAGAAAGATCAAGTTGATCTTTTGGCATAACCTGTCTTGAAACTGCAATAGTATTTCCTTGGACAATATTTATTTTTCCTTTTTGTGGAATCAATTCTCCGAGGATCATCTTGAATATTGTTGTCTTTCCTGAGCCATTTTGACCCATGATAGTAATCTTAGTATTTTGGCGGATAGAAAAATCGCTCTCTACGAGAATAGGATGTTTTCCATCGTTATATGCGAAAGATACGTCATCGAAACGAAGTATTACGGGATTTTGATTGCTAGCCATGATTATGATGGACAATAATTATAAAATCTGAATAATGAACTATAAGAATGTCTCCTTGGAATTCAAGAAAAATTCATGTATGCCTCTCTATCTGGCCAAAATTTGCAATATTTTAGATTGTTTGTATAATTGAGTATATCTCTTTTATTTTTTTATATATCTATTACCATGTTGTTTTTACGTACATTTTTTAGTCTTGAAGGTAGGATAGGAAGAAGAAGATTTTTTCTTAGTTTGTTGTTGCTTTGTCTTATGATGTTGGTTTTTTTTGTTGTTTGATGAATTTTAGGTATGGCTGCCTTGGGTACTAGTATATTTAGTTTACTTATGGGATGATTTTCACTTAGTGGTTTGTCTCTTGGGTTATGAAGTACGTTCATTATAGCTGTGCTTATTTATGGATATATTGTATTCTTATATATGTGATATGTCTTGCTAGTGAAAAGAGCGCATGATTTAAATATATCAGCTCGTATTACTACGATATATTATCTTGTTGTCTGTCTAGTACCGATTCTTTTACTTGTTATGAGAATATTTTTTCCCATCTGAGAAATATTAGCTACTATTGTATCTTGGCTTCTTTCTTTGGCTAGTTTGGCTGCAAGTATTGCCTGTCTTTTTGTGAAGGGAACTACTGGAGACAATATCTATGGATCCGATCCTTTGTCGTCTACTATCTCAATAGTTCCTGTTGTGGTAGATACTCCTAATATTCCAAAACATATTGGTATAAAATTTTTCTTTCTGTTGGTGTTGGTGGTTGGTCTTGTTTATGCAAGTGTATATGTGGCAAAAAATATGATTGAAGCACAATTTGGAAATATGTTTGCTAGCACAACTGTATCGGAGTATACATCATCAATAGATACATGAACAACCGTAGAAGGTACATTGCTTATAGAAGAAGATCCAGAAGAAAATATTTTACTTGTACAGGCCAAAGAAACACCCTTTTTTCCTGATTATACGTATTCTCGCAACGCTATATATTATGATGGTGAACTTCTCTCTGGTGCAGATGCTCAGACCTTTGTTGTTTTTGATAGTGTATTTGGAAATGATTATGCATTGGACAAAAAGTATCTTTATTATAAGGAAAATATTATTGGTAATTCTGACCCTAAAAGTCCTTTAATAACTGATGGTGATTATATATATCACGCTGGTATTGTGTATTATGATGGTGTGGTTATGTCTGGTGTAGATTCTCAGACATTTACCATATTTAATTATTATACATCAGACAAACATCATATATATTATTGAACTACTATAGTTGATGCAGATGTTGCAAGTTTTGTTGAATTGCGTGATTGAAATGAAGAATATGATGCTTATGACAATAATCATAAATTTTATAATTGAGATATGTTACTTGATAAACAAAGTTGTCTTGATCTTAGATCAGTCGTTCAGAAAGAATTTGATGTGTTAAATGATCCAAACTATATATGTTCTGACACTGACAATTGTGATGCTGTACCGGTTGGAAATACCTTGATTGATATTTTTTATTCTGAAAAAGAGAAAGCTTGTTATCTATGAGAAAAATATTCTGTAGAATCTACTACATATTATGAAATTAATCCTATACAAGCAGATGGTTCATGATATACATATACATCAGATTCGATATATAGTGCGCAATGTGTCTCTGAAGATTTGTTTTTGGCGGCTATAGATCCTGACACACTTACAGGTGATGCTTTGGAAGCTAATAAACAAGAAAGTATATGTGATTATATTGGACCTAAAATAGAGAACGAGTTGCAAATTGAGCTACAAAAACTCTAATATACTGTATAAAAACATCATCATATTCTGATTTTTTGTTTTGTTAGGATAGTGGATTTTTTCTATTTCGTCTATTATTTTTTCGTTATTTATTTACTATTCTTTTAATAAATTTATATTTTTGTTTATCCTATGCTTATACGTACTGCTACCTTTATTAAAAGCGCATCCAAGCTCAGTGAATGTCCTGAGTGAGATTTCCCCGAATTTGCTATGATCGGGAGATCAAATGTAGGAAAATCTTCACTTATCAATACGCTTGCTAACCATAGTAAACTCTCTAAAACATCCGTTACCCCTGGGAAAACAAAATTAATTGGTTATTTTCTCATGAATGATACTTGGTACCTTGTCGATTTGCCATGATATGGCTATGCACAGACAGGGAAAAAAAATAGAGACCTTTGGATTAGTATTACCCATGATTATTTTATAGAAAGAGAACAGTTGAAAAGAGTCTTTGTCCTCATTGATGGAAATATTCCTCCACAACATATCGATCTCGATTTTATCTATAGTTTGGATCAGAAAAATATTCCTTTTGATATTGTGATGACCAAGATAGATAAAGCTACCCAAAAATCATTGAGTCTTCATACTCGTCTTCTTAAAGAGCATCTTACTAAAATTGTAACCCATATGCCAAACATATTTCCTGTGTCTAATGTCACTAAAAGAGGAAAAGAAAAATTACTAGAATACATTGAAATATTGAAAGATTGAAATATGGAAGCATAAATGTATTAAATTTTTTTCAATTCCTCAACTTTTCAACTTTTCAATATGTTTTTATGTTGTATCTCAAAGTTACTAATCTTGCTAAATCATATACCTCAAAAATCCTTGTCGATCATGTAGATTTTACTATTTCTAGATGACAAAAAATTGCTTTAGTTGCTAAGAATGGAGCTGGAAAATCTACCTTACTCAAATTACTTATGAAAGAGATTGATGTGAGTGATTGAAGTGTTGAGTGGAGAGAATGAGTTCGTATATGATATCTTTCTCAGGATACTACTTTGAATGAAACACAAACCGTGCGTCAATTTCTCTTTGATTTTGATACCGTACACCATCGAGAACAAGAAGTAGAACTTAATATTGCTATCAATAAGCTTCGTATTACCCCTTATCTTGATCAGGTTGTTTGATCTTTGTCTGGTTGAGAAAAAAAGCGTGTTGCGTTGACCAAGACATTGATGGGAAATCCGGAAATGCTTATTCTTGATGAACCTACTAACCATTTGGATTTGGATATGATAGAATGGCTTGAGTGGTATCTCAAAAATCATCGCATTACCTTGCTTATGGTAACTCATGATAGATATTTTCTTGAAAGAGTATGTACACATATTATTGAACTTCATAGAGGTAAGATTGTTGTGTTTCCTGGAAATTATTCCTATTATCTAGAAAGTAAAGCAATTCGTGAAGAGAATGAAAGGATAGAGGTTCATAAACTAAAACAACTCTATAGAAAAGAATTGAGCTGGATAAAAAAATCACCAAGTGGAAGACAAACTAAATCTAATTCTAGATCAACAAGATTTGATGCTATTAATGATCGTTATGATACATTAAAAGATACAGTCTTTAATGAACAAGCGAAACTTACTTTGTCTATGCAAGAAAGGCAATTATGAGGCAAAATCCTAAAACTCAAACATATCAAAAAATCTTTTGGTAATAAAATTCTTTTGACTGATTTTTCTCATGAGTTTAGACACAATGAGCGTATTGGTATTATAGGAAAAAATGGTGTGGGGAAATCTACTTTTGTTCGTATGATTCTTGGTGAAGAACCAATAGATTCATGATTGGTGCAAGCAGGGGAGACGGTAGTATTTTGACATTATCAACAAAAAGAAATTCATTTTCCTTCCGATAAGAGAGTCTCTGATATCGTTCATGATCGCAATCTCCTTGAACAATTTCTTTTTCCACCCAAACAACAACATGTTTTTGCTGAGAATCTCAGTGGTTGAGAAAAAAGAAGATTACATATGCTGACTATTTTACAGAATCGTCCTAATTTTCTTATTCTTGACGAGCCAACCAATGATCTAGACTTGGTCACTGTTGGTGTGCTTGAGGATTTCTTGATTGGGTATAAGTGATGTCTCATTGTTATTTCCCATGATAGATTTTTTATGGACAAGATTACCGATCACTTATTTATCTTCGAGGGTGATGGAGTCGTGAAAGACTTTCGAGGAACATATCAAGATTATAAAACAGCTGAAACGTTAAAAGCTCCTATAGACAACAAATCCCTCCGTCCTTCGGACACCTCCCTTTTTCAAGGGAGACAAATAGAGTGACAGAGTCAACCTAATGATGAAAATTCTAATAAAAAGCTTTCCTATATGGAAAAACGTGAGTTGGATCAGTTGACTAAAGATATTGTTGCTTTAGAAAAAGAGAGAGACGAAATTAATCGTATTTTTGATCAGAAGGATGTTGCTTATGATGATATCAAAGAATTGTCTGTCGCTTTATGAATCATTCTTCGTCAGCTTGAACAGAAAGAGTATAGGTGGTTTGAGTTGAGTGCAAGAGAATAGTATTATAGGTATTGTATAGCGTATTTTTTCATTCACGTTGTTGCATATATTTTTTTGTTTGTACACATAATCAGTCCTTCTATATGATTTTTTCTGAGAAATTCTAATGTTTTTTTCAATCCCATAGCAATACATGCGGTAGCATAGGCATCAGCTATATAACAGGTCTCTGCTATAAGTGTTATACTTATTATTTCATTATTGTTTTCGGTGGTCATAGGATTGATAATGTGATTGTACTCCTTATTTTCTATCGTCCATTTTCTTTTATAGTTTCCTGACGTCGCTATTGCTGTATTCTCTACATTTATGGTAGCAAAGATGGTGTCTTTTGTATATGGACTATTTATTCCTACTACTATTTTCCCTCCTTCATCATTTGTTCATGCGGTAAAGATATCTCCTCCTGCATCTACGATATAATTTTTGTATCCTGCTTCGTCTAAATATTCTTTAGCTTTGTCTACTCCATATCATTTTACTATTCCGCCCAGATCTAGATTTTGTCCTTCGTGTAAACTCACGGTATTTCCTTGTATCTCAATTGTTTCTAGATCTAAATTGACTTGAAGCTCGGCGTCTTCTTGTTTAAACTCGTTGCTATGAAAGTCTTTGCTGTATCCTAATTGTCTTACATTGATGAGTGGATTAAAATAAAAATTTGTGTCTGTATAAATGTTTTTACATTTTTTGAGTACGTCGATAAAGGTGTTTGATACCTCACAGGTTCTTTTTTTATTCAATATACTAAGACTTGATTCTGATATAAATCTAGAAAATTCTTCTTCCAAATCATGGAATATATCAAATACCTTTTCTATATCTTGATTGGGATCTTCTTCTCAAAATATTGTTATCGTTATTTCTGTTCCCATTACATGTTTTGTCTTAGAATGTTCCATATATTCTGTATATATCTAAAATGTTTTTTTAATGATATATTTTATAGCATATACAACTTGTTTCTGAAGTAAATATGAATACCGACTGTTTTTGAAAACATATGTTTTTTCTCCCGAATTGTCGGGGGTTGTGTCTCAATTAAAACTCTTGTAAAAATGATGATTTTTATTACAAAATATTGTCGTTATTTATTTGTTTATTTGGTATAGTATGAAATCTTTATTTGTTGTTTTTTTATTGACTTTTTTTTCTTTTTTTTTGAGTGGATGTGCTTCTAATGCATCTTTAGAAAATGATAGTGATGATATAGATGTGATTGGGACTATCTGACCTCAAGCATTGGATCAAATGCTTTTATGATTGGATGTACCCGTAGTTGAACAAGCACCTGTAGTTGTTGCTACTCCCTCATATGCTCCTTCTGTTGTGTCAAAACAACCAGTAGTACAACAACCTATAGTAGAACAACCGGTAGTACAGCAACCCGTAGTGCAACAACCAACAATCGTTCCACCACCACCTCCTTTTGTAGAAGATAATCGCGAAGAAAATCATCAAGAAGATCGTGAATGAGATGACGATTAACATTATTTATTTTATCAATATATACACAATGTCTATTGTTGAATTTTTTCTTGCTTTATTTACTTTACCCTTATTATTTGGTATTACTCTGGTAAATACCGAAAATATTTTTCAAAGCAACATTTCTCAGATATATGTTTTGATGTATGTTGTTTATTTCTTGTTATCTACTATCTGATTGCTTGTATCTAAACATTTAAAATTTAAAAATGCCGTTATAAAACAAGAGTTACTTTCTAGCATTCAGTTTATATTTTTTACTTGTTTGTTTGTTCTGCCAGCAGTATGGTTAGTACATTATTTTATTTTATGAACGCTTTGAGGTACCTGATTATATCTTAGATCTTATGGAAAAGTTGCTTTTGTTTATCTTATCTTGTCGTTGAGCATCTCTCCCATTCTTATGTTTGTAAAAAACAAAAAAATATCTGAATGGTTGATTGTAATTAGAAAGGTTGTGTCGATTTTGAGCTTTATTTTCTTTATGAAACATGGTCTCGAATACTTTTCTATGGAATATCTCTTTTCTCTAAAATATGCTTCTACTACATGATATCGAGGTTATATATGGAAGAATTTGCTTATCAGATATGATGCTCTTAGCGGTGTTGTTGCCTGACTCCTTATGTTTGTTTTGTGAATTACTTCCAATAAATTCTCTATTACTTTTCTTTCTTGAAATGTGTGGAAAAAAGTACAATCCCTCGCATATCCTGCATTTTTGATCTCTGTTATTCATGTTGCATTTGCGTCTAGATTTGATGTGTTTTATATAGTCCTTACTGTGTGGTTGATCTTTATAAGATTATCTTCTTATCTTGCCAAAAAAGATAAAATAACTACATGACCAACAACTAAATATATTTGTGTACCTTGTGGGTATATTTATGATGAGGCTATTGGTGATCCTGATGGATGATTGGCTCCTTGAACAAAGTTCGAAGATATTCCAGATTGACGAGTATGTCCTATTTGTGGTGTTACTAAATCGAGTTTTGAACCTTATTATGATACACCAACCGCAGTATTTGCCTGATATATCTCTATGGTAATTGGACATATGATGCTTACTAAAGATGTGCTGGAACTTACATTAAAGGTTGATTCTGTTCTTCCTATTGTTCCTGGACAATATGTTCTAGTTTCTTTGAAGGACTTTGACGGTGAATTTACTAGAGCATATTCTGTCGTCGAAAGTGTTTGAGATACTATCAAATTATGAATTAAACTCC
Organism: uncultured bacterium; assembly: GCA_903953935.1. Lineage (GTDB taxonomy): Bacteria > Patescibacteriota > Gracilibacteria > Absconditabacterales > Absconditicoccaceae > CAJBLF01. The sequence continues at coordinate 2,428 of CAJBLF010000028.1, read as the reverse complement.
AAGATACCGGTAGGTGAGGAAGAACATTAAAAAAACTCAAAATTTGAGATGCACTCAAAATTAAAGGTGTTTATGGTGGTTTTGTTTTGAAAACGACCCCTAATCCTAAAGTTTTTGTTGCTACAGGAACTGGCTTTTCTCCTATATATAATATGATATCTCATAATACATTTTCTCAAAATAATATGTTGTTTTGGTGAGTTGCTACAAAAGAAGATCTCTATTATGTCAATCAACTGGGTAGCTATCCAAATTTACAGGTCGAATATTTTCTCTCTCAGGAGAATGTTACATGATGTCATTATGGAAGAGTAGATGCTACAACAATAGATTTTCCTCTCAATACTGAATTTTATTTGTGTGGAAACCCCGCTATGGTTACTGGACAAATGAAACTTTTGAAGGATAAATGATATCAATATGTGTATGCAGAAATATTTTAATTCCTATTACCTTACGTACATGAAAAAAATTTGAATTGTTTCCAGTGTGTTTATTATTAGTATTGTATTTATCTATGCTATGACCTTTGTGTCTTCGCAAAACATATGTACATGAGTAAGAAGTTATGAATGTCTTGCTCTAGAAAAACAACGTATAGATACGCAATGACTTTTACAGCAGCAACAACAAACCGCTGCAAAGAAATTAGTAAGACCACAGACGGTAACTCAAACTATTTCTAAGCCAGTAGTACAACAACCAGTAGTACAGCAACCAGTAGTACAACAGCCAGTTGTTCAGCAACCAGTAGTGCAACAACCTGTAGTACAGCAACCGGTAGTACAGCAACCCGTAGTACAACAACCAAATACTGTCACAAGAGCTAGTTAATCAATAGCGTTTCTTTTAGATTAATTTAAGGTTTTTGTCTATAATAAACGTCATTATCATCAATGACGTTTATTTAGATTACTCTCTCTTGGTATGGTAAAAAAAATTCTTACAAAACTATCTTTTTTTGGTGCTTTATTATTTGGTTTATGTGTCTTTTCATGATGTTGATCTCAGACTACAATTACTCCTGCATCACAATCAAATACTACTGTATCTACATATCAACAAAAACAAGCACAAGTACAAGTTAATGCGAGAACAAGAGCTAGTTAACGTATTTTTTTTACAACAAAAAATCACCTTTTATGGGTGATTTTTGTGAAGAATTGCCAAATAATAAGCGGTTTTTATTATTCAGCTATACCAAATTCTTTTTTGAGTCTGTCGATCTCAATCATGAGGAGCTTGTGGATTTCTGGCTTTCTCTTTTCTGTAACGGCAAGGAAATATTTTTCTGTCTCTGCTATCTTACGAATTGCTTTTTCTTTTGTAACTCCTGACATATCTCTCAGATTATGTAGTCTATCAGCAAGTTTTACTTCTAGATAATCATCATTCAACTGATCAAGATGACCGAAATAATCTTCATTTCTTCTTTCTTTTGCTTTTTCTGCAAATGGTTTGATCTTTTTTTCTATTATCTTGTATTGTGTTAATTGTGCTTCAGACATACTTTTAATTAATACTGATTTACTAATTTTTTGTGGTGCAGTAAATGCTTTTTCTGATTGCTTTTTTATAAGCGTTGCTCTGACCTCATCAAGGAGTTTCTCTTCTTCGTCAATAAAAGGTCAGCATATTTCTTTTTCTTCTGTATCTAGATAGAGTTTTCGATCTTTTTTGCTTAATTCATTTACTCCATCGGCGATATAATCACCATAAAAATTTCTTATGGTATCAGCATATTCGGGTATATCCTCTTGGACATCATGGAGCAATGCAATCAATATCTTATTGAGATTTGGATCTTCGAATTCTCTCAAAATGATTTCCATGACTCCTTTCAAATGCTCGAAATATCTTTCTCAACTATCTCTTTTCTCTTTTTTGAATCATACTTTCATAAGTGAGTATGCTTGTTCAAAGAGATACATCTCATCTCTAACCTCTTCATTCATTTTACTCAATCATTGTGGACGATACACTGTTCTTATGATTTCATCGTAGTATTTTTCAAGCGATCTGAGATTCTGCATGTATTTGTTGGTGAGTTTTTCTACAGCCAAAAGATATGCATCTTCGCATTGTTCTTCGATTATTAGGTCTCTTTTGAGTATGCATCTGTCGATAAAATTCATGAATGCGTGAAAACTCGATCTGGAGTAAAGGAGTTCCTCTGATGTAAGATTGATTGAGTATGCCTTATTAAAATGCTCAAGGAGTACTTTGAATACATATGAGTTTTCTAGGTTCATATTGTCAGGAATTTCTTTTACGACAATTTTTGGGATTTTTATATCCAATATTTTAGATATTTCGAACGAGGGAAAAGTATATTTTCCTTTGTGGGAATAGTTGCCTCATACATCGACAGTATTGTGTGTTTCTATTGTCATTGTTTATTGCTTCTATCGTATAAAATAAATATTAA
>CAJBLF010000027.1 GCA_903953935.1 uncultured bacterium | reverse complement strand
TCAGTAAACGTTCCAGCATATACTCCTGTTGCTTCATATTCAGGTACATTAACTATGACTGACCCAACATAATCACTCCTATAATGTTATCTGTAAAAACACCCATTCTGGGTGTTTTTTTATATAAAAAATAATATTTTTTAACTGTTGTTATAATTTTAAAGGATATACTTTAGAACCCTATAAAGACAAACCCTATCTCTATGCTTTTAATAATTTATTTCTTTTTTCTATTTCCTCTCATTGCCATAGCGACATAGTATACAAATAAGATCACAAGAATTCCTGCAATAATATTTAATATGCGTGTTTGGTTATCTTTATATGTATATTTCATATCATCAAGTATACCAAGGTTATATATGTCTCATGTGATGTTGATTTGCATAAGACCAACTTTACGTCTTACCACAAAGAATAATCATGTGTTATTATCTGATCCTTTCTGATTTAGATAATATCCTACACATCCATAAAGTGTTCAACTCATATTTTGGGGAATGCTGATTTTTGCCTTTTTAATGATTTTTTCTTTAGGCGCTAAAGTAAAATTCAATTCTTTAGTGTCATAAGACAAAAGATTAACTAAAGAATCTCCTGTATCGTTAGCTCATAAAGTACATACTAACTTACCATCATCTCCCCTTGTAGCATCAACAAATGATGAGGATAGTGCGATAGTATCTCCAGAGGATGAATTAACGAACAACATACATATTTCTTTGGTTTGTCATGGTCTTATATACATAGTGTTTTCTTTGAATGCATTTTTGAGTTCCTCATCACAAAAACTAAGGCTTATATATTCAAGATTTCATTTTTCAGGAATTACAACGGGTGCATTTATTTGTATCGGTTTGTCTCATGTATTTCCCAAGGTATATCGAGCAAAAGAAGAGATCGGAAACAATAATGAAATAGAAAGTCAGATTATTAGAAAGTTCTTTTTCATAAAACGATATCCATAAAAAATAAAATTATCATACTTGTTTTTTTCTAGGTAAGATGTTTTTTATTATAACCCAAAAGAATAATAGTATAAAAACTAATATTCATACTACATACCAAGAAAACACAAAAAACATTCATGTCTCATTAAATACCCCTCATTTCAACGCCTCTGCTGATAGTCAGAAATCCGCAAAAGCCAAAGATGGTGTATAGCTAATATCCATTTTAACATCAAAAAATCATTTATATGAAGGAATTTCTCCTATAGTGAATTCTAACTTAGCCGTTTGATGTGGTCCAACTCTTCTTTTTTCCAGAGAAAACTCTTTTTCGAATCACAAGAAATTAGATACCTTGCCCGTAATAGAAATTATTTGATCTATATTACCGTTGTTTTTTATGATGACTGAGACTTTGTGCTTTCATTCCTTATCTACAGCGACGCCCAATTTCTTGTTGGTTATATAGTTTTCGCTATTTTCTTGTTCCAAAGATACTGAATTTTCTATCTTTGATTCTCAACCAACAAAAACATCATATAATATAACCTTGCGTGTTTCAATTCTAAACATAGGCACCTCTTCACCTGCTTGTAATGGAATAGATTCTAATCCATATCCTAAACATCAATGTATAAGTCATCCACTCATACCAGGAGGTACAAACATCTTATCGTATTTTACGACATTGGAATTCGCTGGTATAGTAAATGTAGTAGGATCAGTAGTGGTAACAAAGCTACCAAATTTTCATCCAACTAATTCACAAGATGGTCTACCATCCTCTCCTATACCAGCATTTACATATGCATATTTCACTGTTATCGGAAAATCAGACTCATTGATAAACACATTACAAAGTGTTTTTGTTTCAGTGCTATTTAAAGTAAAAGAAGATTGAATACTCAACTTATCGCTTTCTACTCACTGATCACAATGTCTTACCCAAAAACCATTGAATGCCTTGACTTGAATTGTCGGTTCTTCAGCCTTAAATCATGTATCAATCATTATTCAATTTGGCTGGATTCCTGTTTGTGCATGTGTAGATATGCCTAAAAAAAATAATACGAAAAACGAGAATAATCATATTTTCTTAAACATTTTGTTTTATATAATAAGATAAATACTTTATCACAATAAATATACTTCGCCCATATAAAATCAAGATGTATTTCCGTTTTGAATAACCTTTTTTAAAAAAATACCTTATACGTGGCTATAAAATTATAATAACATTTTTATTTTAATCTTTTCATATAAGGAAATCTCATCAAAAG
>CAJBLF010000026.1 GCA_903953935.1 uncultured bacterium | reverse complement strand
TGGATTTATGGTTCCTATTTCTTGGGCCAAGGTCGTTCATACGATAACCAATATAATTGTCAGCAATACCAAAATGAACCATTTGTACATGAGGTACATTTATCAAATAAAACTATTCCGCGCAGAACAGCCGAGAGTGTAAGAAAGCAAAAAATGAAAAAAACTGACAAAGGTAAGAAAAAAATGAATCCAGTTAAGCTGGATAATTTCGACATCACAAAAGAATCTCGATATACTCGATCTTTTATTGTGTCTCAAATAAAAAACTGACAAAGGTAAGACAAAAATGAATACCTTATGTTTTCTAATGTTACCAACATCACGAAAGGTCGATTGCATAATCTGATTCGAAGTCCATTAATATATCAACAACCCAAATAAAAGCTATGCATGGGTCCTGTCCCGATATTTCATCGGGATGGGTTGCATAGCGAGTCGAAGACAATCCATGAATAAAGAGTATCAACAGAAAGAGTGCAATAGACGAGGGGGTTTTTGCTTACTTTTTTCACCTGGAAGGAAAAAAGTAAGGCCTAGCCGGCGAGGCGATAGAAAGAAGCAAGGAATTTTAATAAATATCTGCCAGTTATAGACAATATTCGAAATAAAAAAAGTTAGCACCCGAGCGCTAACTTTAGTTTATGACTTCTGAAGCTACTTAGTAACTATTGCACCCGGGTGCGTAAGCTATGCCGCCTCTTTGTATGCTATATCCTCTTCCAGATCCATAGCTTCATATTTTTCCATGGGATCCTCCGGAAAATCACACGCCGGGTTACAATGTGTCTTAAATTCAGCTATTCCGTTGCCCATAGCTCGAACCATCTTTTCATAGGTTTCTCCTGGTTGTATATATCTCATACAACAACAACAAAAATGACTTACTATGGCCTTGTGTATTGAAGATCTAAGCATGTACGAACCACTTTTCCTTCCTGTTTTTAATGTCTGAATCGCACTTGATTTGATGTTTTGTACAAGCATCATACGTGCGTCTCATGAAGTAGACAGTGAGTCGACAGTATGAAAATTCTCTCTATCATTCATGGATGGGGGAGATAGATGGTAAAGAAGTAACACCCGGGTGCTAAGCTAATAAGCTTTCCCAGACGCTCCTTTTGGCTTGAGCGATTATTGCTCTTTTATCTTTTTGTTGACGGACCTTTTTAAATCCTCTGAAGTGCTTGATAGCATTGGTAAGCTGAAACTCGAAATCAAGATCCCTTTGGTTTAGGGATATGTCATTATGGTATCTTACATACCATTTGGCATTGTCATTTTGATCATGGGTTCGTGGTATGGGTACGATTATCTGTCTCATATCATACAACTTCTGTTCAGCTAATGATGTTGTGCCCCCACGAGTGATGGCGATATCACAGATATTATAGAGTTCGCCCATTTGTTTCTGAGTGACGAAGCCATAGGTGTATACATGATCTAATTTATCAAAGAGTGTCGACATCTCATTATTTATGAGTCATAATACGATATGGAATTCATATCATTGTCCTATATCAGGGGTAAATTCTAGGATATGAAGTAGGTTTTGATAGAGTCTCTTGGATCCCTGAGACCCTCAAACTACAAGTATCATAGTCTTGGATGTTGTCTCGGGATAGCTGTCTATGACAATATCATCAGAAAGTATTTGTCCTATAGTCTGACCATCTGACAATGCTCATTCAAATCAGGTAAAGACCGTTCTGGCAAAGCGACTCGCTATCTTATTAACTAGTCCTGGATGCGTGTCTGACTCATGAACAACAATCTTTTTGCGGAGGAGTGCCGCAGCCAAAACCACGGGTAATGCAACGAATCCTCACTTACAAAATACTACATTGATACGATAATAGAGGAGGAGATATATCGACTGAAACACGCCCATAAGCAGTAAAAAGAAATCCAAAATATTTCTGAGTTGAGATTTTCGATAGGTTTCTCTACGAAACTTTCCTGCATGTACCGGAACAAACGTTAATCTATCTTTGAGATTGTCTACATTCATTTCATGAGCTACTTGCTGTTCTAGACTATTTTTTGCTCCAAACCGATAGAGTTTTTCAATATGTTCATCATACTCTGGAGCAATAGCAAGAAATGCCAAGAGACTTCTGATAGGAAATACATGCCCTCAGGTCCCTCCTCATGCCATAGCTATTCTGAGCTTCTTATCTGTATGTATCATGGTATGTGTGTTTACTAATAAATATTAACTAACAGTGAACAACTAACAGGTAACAGTGATAGGTTTGTTTTATTATGGACTATTGTATCTTACTATAGTTTGTGTGAATCATTCTTTCATTGTTAGTTATTAGTTGTTAGTTATTAGTTGATTTAGAAGTCCTCAAACACCTCGTGCCCTTTGATTTTCTTCTTTTTGGATTGTACTTCTTTTATCTTTGTTGTCATGTTGGCTTTGGCTACACCATAATCAAAATCGTTTTGGTGTTTAATCCATTTCTGTTCTGGATGATCAAAAACTATGGACAATAAAATATCCCACTGCACCGTGATATTCCTTTTTCATTTGATCAATTCATTGACCTCAGAAATCTTTTTGCCAATCATGGTAGCAAAGTTTTTTTGAGTCAATCATCTGCTCGTGAGTTCTAGCTGAATCATTTTTCCTGGATGTTGATGTTCCATGCTATTATGATGAAATAATAAAATGCTATCTTGATGAAGAAACATATTCCTTCCATGTTTCCATTTTCCCATCTTTCCATGTTTCCACGTTTCCATGTTTTATTTTTCTATAGTTCTATGAACTAGTGAACTTTTATAGTTCTATAAAATCTCACAACAAAATCAATTGATTTTCACTTATTCCACGAAACAGTGAATTTGATTTCCACAAGCCCATACTTGTTTCAATATTCTTTCTTTTGTTTCTTTTGTTTGATCTTTTCTTCTTGTTACTTTTCCTTCTCTTTTCACTTGTTCCACGAAACAGTGAATTTCTCTACTACTATATATATAGTATATTTCTTATTGAATGTATAAATAATTCACTAGTTATATAAAACAGTGAATTTATAAAAATATACTACTATATATATGGTATATATAAAATTCATTGATTATATGAAACAGTGAATTTATAAAATTTTTACTATCACGCCTAATAGGAATGATTTATATATAGATATATAGACCACTACCTATATTCATTCTACTATACTCGAAAAAACAATGAAATACTCTAGATAGCTCCTCTATTCTCTCTCTTTCTTGACATATCTCACATATAACTATGTATATGATTTAATAAACGAATTTTCCATAAAATTCATCATATATCTTATCCAAATCTTTCTTTGCTAGAGTACTTTCTTGTGAAAATTCTTTCCAAGCACTATGAAATAACATGTCGGTATCTTCATAGGTAGGCGCATACCCAATCTCCTTATTTTTCAAAAACTCATCCATTGTATTGGTATATATTTTATACAAATCTTTGTTCACTACCGCCTCATTTTCTAATTGGTCCTCCATACGTTTCTGTGCTGTATATTCTTTGACCTTCTTTTTCTCTATTCCTTCTTGTTTCTTTTGCTCCTTATTTGTTTTGTTTTTTTGCGCTTCCAGGAATACTTCAACAATCTCTTTTGTACCATTATCGGTAAGTTTATTTAATTTATTGACTGCATGCATGAGTGTGCCTACCAAAGATCTAAACTCTTCTTTATCAAACCTTTCGTTGTCTTTTATTTTCAATCGAAGTGATGCATTGAACTTATCATCAAATTTTTTTCTTCCTTGTGGTGTTGATATATCTATTCTTTGTGTTCGTATGTATTTTCTTAGATCATTAATTTCCTTACATAAAAGATCCATATCAAATCATTTACTTACGATATCATTTCGAATATAGAGAAAATCCTTACCCTCGTATTCTTTCTTAAATCTAAGGTAATCCAATGCTAATGAAGGAGTCAGATCGATATATTTTTTTGGTCCTGGTGTTTGTTCCATATTTTTTATAGTATAAGTAAATCTCTACCAAGTATAGTCAATGAGTCAAAAAAAGTCAAATTCTGTCTACCTAGAAATCCAAACACATTTGCCCTTGAGTATTCTGGGTTTTCTTTTTTTTCTTCTTGTCGCCAAGCTTGTGTACATTGCTGGTGCCACGACATAATCATTCAATTTTTCGTTGCTTCTCTTGGAGTTTATTCGTCCATTTTTGCTCAAATATCTGAGTCAACATATGTTCTGTAATTAAACTATCAATAAAATTTTTGATATCCTTCCAATTCTGTTCAGAACATAAAAGTCTATCAAAGGCTTCGTCATTACTCTTTTTGGCACGTTTACTTACATTGCTTTTTACCTGATAGTAATGATTAAGTCTATTGATAACGAGACCAAACATTTTCCAGTATTGAGGGGAAACCTGATAGCGTTTTAGTTCTTGTTGTTGAAGTTTTGTCGGTGAATCTGGAATGCTTGGGAGCACGGTATCTTCTTCAAATACTACACTTTTTTTTATATCTTCTTCCGTTTTCTGGAGTGCTGTTTCCATCTGAATAATAATATCTGCCACAAGATTATTTTCAGCCTGATGTTTACGCAATATCTCCAATGTTGCCAATATCTTGGATTTTTTCTCCTTGGCTATATGGTAGAGCGGATTCATGAGTTCCCAGACCATATTCATCTTGTCGACACTTTGATCACGTTCTTTCTGTATTTTCCTACGTATTTTATCTACTGATGTCTGTCTATTGGCAAAAAACAAGGTATTAAGATACTTCTCCCATACCAAAAGGTCATCTTCCATACTATTGGCATAGGTAAATTCCAATGGCGTAGTTATCTCTTCTTCACTATCCTGAGTGACAAAGAGTTTCTTCTTGATAAGATCAGATGAGATGTTCATAGTAATTCCATATTTTTGCTGAATATAGACCAAAACATCGTCAATTACCGTCTGAACAAAAGCATTGGATTTGGGTTTTGTGATGTCAAAAACGACTTGGCTTTGAACAAGCATCTGTGTGAATATAAAGAGGAAATAATGTTCGATGAGACGCTGATTATCATCCTTATTTTCTATGTCTCTTAAAAATTTCTTCTGATAGGTAGTTACTGCATTGTCTATGTGTGTCCACATACTTGCTTGAAGTTGGGGATAACTTTCTTCTGTCAAAAGTCTGTGATCTTTGGGAATTCGAAATTTTTTGGTCTTGGATATGTCCTCGGGACTATTTTTCTTTTTTTTATGGGAGTGTGCGTTGAATCGATACTGATCTCTAGATCCATCCATAGCTCAAGGTTCTTTTCTAAATACCTCTATCAGATCTTGCCAAACATATGACCTCAACATCTCATTATATCCCATACCTCATTGCGCATCACTCGCAATCTGGTCAAATAGCTCATTGAAACGTGGCTGAAGCAGAAGTAAAAGTTCTGATTGGGTAGTATGAATCGTAGCCAATTGATTACTTATATTGTTTATTTTTTCACTATTTTCTTCGTTTACTACCAAAGATTCTTGTTCTTTGTGTAATATTTGATAACGTTGACTATTATTTTCTAGAGATGACAAAATATACACAACTTCTCATTGCTCATGGTGAATTGCTTCTTGTATTTTTTGGAAGAGGAGTTGTTGTTGTGGTTGCATCAAATCATCACCCCTATACCAAAAATCTTCTCACACATTGTCTGTCATATAAAAAAATACATATAAACACTTTACAGCTTTATATGTATTTATAAATATATGTCAAGTTTTTATGAGTTAATTTGTGTTTTCAGGAAAAATACGGTAACCGAAGAAACAAAGATAAATAGAACCTCATGTGTTTTTTACCATATTACAAAATGTCGATTGTGTATCGCTGAATGAAGAAGTCACATCAAAGAGTATCGATATTTAATGAATATGAAGGGACAATCGACGAGGGGTTTTTTGGTTTCTTTTTGCTTGTCCTTTGCGAAGTCAAAGGGAACCTGGTAGTCAAAAAGCCCTAAAGGATAAGTCCACGAACGTGGACAAAAAACGCCTAGCCGGCGAGGCGATAGATAATATATT
>CAJBLF010000025.1 GCA_903953935.1 uncultured bacterium | reverse complement strand
GAGACTATTTGGCACCTAAGAGAACATGCAAAATTTATGCAAGTTACCCATGCTGGAATGAAAGAAAGCCATCCACATGATGTAATCATCACAAAAGAAGCACCAAATTACAGTAAATAAAAAATCCTAAAAAACAGAAAACATGAACGATATACTTAAAGTAGATGTACTCCTCGGACTCCAATGGGGTGATGAGGGAAAAGGCAAGGGAATAGATGCTCTAGCTCCAAAATACAAAATAATAGCAAGAGCACAAGGTGGACCAAATGCTGGTCATACACTTGAATTTGATGATTGCAAAATCGTACTCCACACAATTCCATCAGGAATCTGTCGTGAAGGAATAAAAAATGTAATCGGAAATGGAGTGGTTTTGGACCCAGCAATACTTGTTTTCAAAGAAATGAATCAGCTAGTGTCGAAAGGAATTCTGACTTTTGAACAAATACAAGAAAGACTCTTTATTTCCAAGAAAGCACATATAATACTTCCTTCACACCTAAGATTGGATTTTATTTCAGAAGAAATGAAGGGGAAAGACAAAATTGGTTCAACACTGAAGGGAATATCACCAACGTATCAGGATAAATATGGTCGTAATGGACTAAGAGTAAAAGATGTTCTTTCTAATGATTTTATGAAAAAATATCAAATCCTGAAGGCAAAACATGCACATATTGCTGCATCATTTGGTTATGAATTGGAAGACGAAACCTTTGCTGACAAAGAAAAAAAATTCTTCGAAGCAATAGAAGTAATCAAACAACTACAACTGATTGATTCAGAAATTTTCCTCAATGAAGCCGTAAGCAATGGAGATTCAATTTTGGCAGAAGGAGCTCAAGGAGCAATGCTTGACATTGATTTTGGATCATGGCCATTTGTAACTTCCTCAAATACTACTACTGGTGGTATTTGTACAGGACTGGGTATTGCACCCAACAAAATGAACAACATCTTCGGAGTATTTAAGGCATATTGTACACGCGTCGGTTCGGGTCCATTTCCTACAGAGTTGTTTGATGAAATAGGAGAAACCTTACAAAACATGGGGAAGGAGTTTGGATCAACTACTGGTCGCCCAAGACGTTGTGGTTGGTTAGATCTTGTGGCATTACGTTATGCAGTAATGATAAACGGTATAACCGGACTTATCATGACCAAAGCAGATGTCATGAATGAATTCGATCAAGTACAAGTATGTACCCAGTACATACAAACCGATGGAAACAAAATTGATATCTGTTGTCCCGATGATATGGAAGCAGAGAATGTTCAACCCGTATATACAACATTTGATGGGTGGTCTATTGCTGATTTATCTGATGATAACTTTCAGAAATACGTAAATTTTATTGAAGAAATTGTCGGTGTACCGATAATTATAATTGGTACTGGTCCAGGCAGAGATCAAATTATCCACAAATAATGTATGTCATAAAATACTATAGAAAGTCTCCGGGATTCCGGAGCTTTTTTTTGTATATATAAAACATGGACAAGACTTGACATCAAACACATTATAATTATAGTACAAATACTAACTTTTAGCTTTTTACTCTAGGTAATATGGCTGAAGAAAAATATATTCGCCCCACACGAGACGAATACTTTATGGAAGTAGCAAGAACAGTTGCTAAAAGAGCAACATGCGACAGAGGAAGAAGTGGATGTGTCATAGCAAAAGACAAACAGATATTATGTACGGGATATGTATGATCACCACCAGAATTGCCTCATTGCGATGAAATTGGTCATCAATTTAAACAAATGACCCATGAAGATGGAAGCGTTACCAACCACTGTGTAAGAACAGTACACGCGGAACAAAATGCTATTTGTCAGGCAGCAAAATTAGGTGTGGCTATAGGATGAGCAACACTGTATTGTAAAATGACACCTTGTAGAACATGTGCAATGTTGATTATTAGTTGTGGCATAAAAAATGTTGTTGCAGAAAAAAAATATCATGCAGGCTGAGAATCAGAAATAATGTTTAGAGATGCATGAGTAGAACTCAGGTACTTTGACGAAACAATCGAACAATACGAAAAGCAATAAAATAAGACGCCGGAACTTCCAAAAGAAGTTCAACGTCGTTTTCATATTATCCTTCAAAAATATTTCTTATTTTTGATTGAATAATATGTAGTTTCCAAAACGAATAATCATTCGTGTGGAATACTATATCCAGCTTTGCTGAATAGGAATTATTTTGAAATTCCTATGTGATAAGATTAAAAAAAAATCCGCATAGACGGATTTTTTTTATATATAAAGAAGTAGTAGTTAAGGAGCATTAACCATTAGATGAACCTTCGGGAGATGTTTCAGCATTTTCTTCTTGTTGATTCATTTTGGCTCTTACAGCAAATATAATAACAAGAACAACAAAAATACCCACAAGAATTCAAAGGACGATAAGAATAATTTTCCATCGATTAGATGAAGCAGCATTTGAAGCAACAATACCATCTGAATTAGCTACAATCTTGATGTTTTCATTTGGACAAGCATCACTAATGATAGTATAGAATGATAGAATTTTACAGATATTGGGCATGATAAGATTTGTCATATCCAGTGGATCTATCTGATTAACTTGAACAGCTTGACCATCAGGTGCGATATTTTTTTTGATAAGATCAATAATATCTTGAAGAACCTGTTTTCTCTTATCTTGTTGTGAAGAGTCTACTTGTGTTGTATCAGACAAGACAGATTCGAATTCTTTGAAAAGTCACTCAACATCTACAGCAAGATTTGAAGGTAAGAGAGAAAGTATTTCTGCTTTTGCTTGTTGATATTCGTTGCCTCAACCAGCAGCAGAGACAGACTTATCAGTAAGTTTTGTAAAGATATCTTCAAGTAATATTTTTTGATCTCCAGTAATTTGGAGGGCACGTTTTTCATAAAAATCTTTTACAGAAACAATATTCGATTTTGTATTTATCTGATCAATCAATCCATCTCTGAGTCATACCAACAACACTCTAAAATCAGCAAAATCACCAGTTGTACCAACATTTTGCATATTGTTAATAAAGTCATTGATTTCCTTATATACGATAGTCATCTCTGGATCTAGATTTGCTTCAAAATCTAGAAAAGAAACAGTGAAATCCTTGGAAGAAGTAGCATCAGCTTTTGTATAATATACCCTTCAAATAACTGATTCATATTTAGGTTCATATACTTTAAGATACAAAGCATTACAGAGAAAGTCCTTATCATTATCTTTGACACCGTCAGTATTACTATCAAAAGCAAGGTCAGTATCTACATAACACGTTCATTTAGTATCATCATATTTAACATAAAATAAGATACTATTGTTGAGATTCTTACCTACAAAGAAATCGATGCCAGCACTACTTACAGACACCTTAGGAATAGAGAGTATATGAAAATCACCAGCATTTGCTTGTCCAGTAGTCAAAGTCAGCGTCCATCTTTTATCAGCCATATTAGCATACTTATCAGTAATATTCATAGAAATGAAATATTTAGCAAAATTGGGATACGTAAATGAAAATGCATCTCCAGAAGTTACGATAAATCATTCATCACTCTTACAATCTTTGATATTTAAACAGATAGTTTTATTGGTTATATTTCCCAAGCTCACATCTCTAAAAATAGCGAATTTTTCAAAAGTATCAGACAAAAGCATAGGTTTAAGTCAGTTTTTCACAACTATAGTACCTCAGACACCTATTCATTTATATCATCTGTAAAGCACTGCTGCTCTCGGTCTATATCCAAATTCATTAGGATCACTATATATATGAGTAACGCGATCAGATTTAGTAGTCAAGTCTCGAGTACCATCACCATCAAAATCATATTGAATAGTCCTTTCTCTGATAAAATCAGGTCTATCAGAAATTATTTTAGAAACCACATCAAACGTCACCTCATCACCAATTTCTGCACTTACAATATCAGATTTAAGAGTTACAAGAGGTATATCAGGCCTACTAACATCAGGAGGAAAAAAGACTAAAGGACCATTGCCTATAATATCTGTGTTACTTTGACTGCCATCATCATTATCATACATAGTGACAGCAAACATGAATTCACCAGGAACTCTTGGAAGAGAAAAGAACACATAAGGAATCGTCCCGGGAGTTATTTTTGTCTCCAATGGTCTGCTTGGATCATCTTTATAATAAAAATACCATTTAAAGTAAGAAATGAATCCATCCGAATCGATTGGATTATTTGCATTCACCTTGACGATAAGAGGATCGTAGGTATCATTAAAGATATCTTTAGCGTTGCTTTCGTTGAATCATATACCAATTTCATTCCCATATTGAGGGAAAAACAATACAATATTATCAAGTTTAGGTAATGCATTAACTACCTTAAAATATATTCTGACTTTATCATTTTTTGAGATAGTAATATCTTCGGCCGTGAGATCAATATAGGTACATCCCAATTCATTGAATTTGTATTTGAAAGTATCTTGTTTAAATATTTCATTATTTTGTGGTTGAAAGAAAAATTGAAGTCACATTTTTTCGCCCTTGGTATTAACAGACAATGAAGGATCAATCGTAAAATCAGCATATCTATCAATCCTATATGCAGGCACCGTACCACTTCATCATTCAAAATCGACACATTCATCGTTTTGTGTCTGTATATTAGATATTTTATCTACGACAATAAATCACGCAACAGGATAGTTTTTCTCTCATACGAAAACAGTCTTACTAACCTCATTTTCGATACCATTATCTCAACTCACTTTGAGAAGAACTTTATAAATACCAGATTTTTTATAGGTATGAGAAATCTTATCAGTCTGAATAGTTCTAGTATCTCTATCGGCAAAATCCCATTGATAATTAAGAATTGGTTGATTTGATTTGACTACAAAATTCATAGGATTACCTCGTGGAGTAGCAATAGGAACAGCAAATATTTCAGGTCTGAGTGTTGATTTTATATCTATATCTTTGGATATTTCAGATATCTTTCCATAATCATCTCTTGCGGTAAGTTTAATAGTGTGCTTACCAACAGTATTAAACTGAATCTTTATTTTTTCATTATTGTTTTCTGTATTGATAATTTTTGTCGTAACAGGATCAGAAAACGACCATTCATACGCTAGATTATCATATCCATTTGTCTTATCCAAATCAGAACTCACAGAAGCATCTAATATAAATTCAGAAGGGTTTTTTCGACTACTCGTAGGTGTGATAGTAAACTGAGGAATAGGATCAGTAGATTCTATATAGACAGAAAGTGAATCGATATTTGTTTGACTAAGTTCATCTTCAACCGTCAATTTGACAGTATATACGCCTGGTTTCTTAAATTGTTGCTTGATAGATTTTCCCTGGAAGGTATCCATCTTATTTCCGTTTTGATCAAAAATTTCCCAAGTAAACAATTTGAGACTGGAAACTATGGAATATGAAGGAGTAGAATCGAAAGAAAACATTATAGAGCTATTTCATTTTTCAGGCAGTTGTTTGATGATAGCAACAGGATCAGAAACAAGAACATAAAAATTTTCGGTTATTTTATTTGTTTCATTGTCTATTGTAGTCAAAGAAAGTTTATATTCTCATTGTCCTGGCAATATGAGTCTCATAAGAGCAGGTTTACCATCACCATCTTTGGCATAATTAAATCATTCCTTGGAAGTAACAGTCCAATTATGAGAAAGAATTTGTCTTCATCCCATAGGTAAAGTAGCTGAACCATCGAAAATAACCCCCTTTTCGGCCTCTTGAATACCTATCTTAATTTTTCCATCTTTGACAAGTTTTTGTCCGTTGGCATACACTGCAATATTAGCTGTTTTAGGTAAGACATCAACAGACATCGTTTTTTCTCAATCAAAAATACCATCAGTAGCTTTATTGGAGCTTCTAACTGTCAAATGCACCTGATAATTACCAGGCTCAGAAAATGTGGTATTTATAACAGGTCATACACCAATAGTTGTATCATTACCATTTATATCCCTATAGTATCGATAATAGTTTTTTGATGGAATAGTATCATTGGAAGGATCAATACTTCATCTTCCATCAAACGTTACTGTCAAAGGAGCAGGTCATGATTGTGGAGACATTTTTGCAGAAGCAATAACCGTATATTTTGAATTAACTTTTTTGACAATATCACTAAACGGCTTGTAACAATTAGTCATAAAGGAAGAAAGTTTCGATTGATAATCGGTAGTAGTATAGATAATCAAGGAACGAGTAATATCTAAACATTGTTGATAGGTGACCTTGAAAGCATAGTCTTGAGGAAATTTTGGAAACACAGTTTGAAAACTGGCATTAAGCTCTGAAAATTTAGATTGAGTAATTTGATTTCAAATTTTGGTAGCAGCATCTATCTCGACAAGAAGTCAAAGAATTTTGTTGTAATCAACAGAAATTTCATAATTGGCTATATAATCATTTGGAATAGTTGCACTAATTTTTCCGATGAAGAAAATACCGCAAAGCGCTACAACCATCAATACCAACTTACTAATCGACTTGGAAAACAATGATCTCATGCAGATATATAAGAAGCTAAATCCAAAAGACATACCACAAAAAATTCCGAAAACACGGGAAATGTATGAGTTATAGTGATTTATTCTGCATTTGCAAAAAAAAATGAGGACAAAATATGGTTTGAAAAGAGGAAAGAAATAAGTACAGTAGTGCCACTTTTATCCTTTATATGAAAAGGAATGAAAAAAATTATCGCACTATCTATTTTATCATTATCACTCGTAGGACTCATGTGATGCGCAACTAAACAAGAAAACACTACAAACAACGATTCCACTCAAAACACAAGCAATACGACTGCTTGTAAGGAAGCTATTGCTGCTTATTTACAACAAGCAAAGACAACAACTGATGGAGATGTTGTAACAAAAGGAAACACCATTACTGTAGATTACGTTGGAAGATTGGACGAACAAACAGTTTTTGATACAAGCGTAGAATCTATAGCAAAAGCATGTGGAAAATACTCATCTGGCAGAAATTATAACGAATGACTATCTTTCGGTGTAGGTGCAGGACAAATGATAGCATGATTTGATAAGGGAGTAGAAGGTATGAAAGTATGAGAAACTAAGACAGTAAGTATAGCTGCAAAAGATGCATACGGAGAACGAGATGCAAGCAAATTAATTACCATGCCAAAAGCACAAATTCCTGATGCAGATAAATATGAAGTAGGTATGCAAGTCATGACATCATATGGACAAGCATTCAAGGTATATAAAGTAAATGAAAATGACATTGTCTTCGACGCTAACCACGAATTAGCGGGTAAAACATTGATCTTTGATATAACCGTAAAAAGCATTCAGAAATAAATAAAGTACAAATATAAAAAACAAAAACATAGATGTTTCTATTTAATTTTTCTGCAATCAAAAAAATGTTTTCAAAAGATGAACCAAAAGATTTTATTCCAAAATTTGAGGTAGTAAGTTGTTTTGTAGAATTCGATAATAAAATATTACTCTTATTGAGACAAGACCATAAACCACAAGCAAATACGTATGGAGTACCAGCAGGCAAAATAGACCCAGGAGAAACAGCAATACAAGCGATGGTGAGAGAAGGAAAAGAAGAGACACAAATCAGCTTAGACAATATGACATATATTGATAAACTCTATGTAAGATATCCTGACTATGATTTCATTTATCATATGTTCCACAAAAGATTTGATATTCAACCAAACATTACAATAAATCCCAACGAACATAAAACATATATACGAACAACACCGAAAGAAGCATTAGAACTTAATTTAATAAGAGATCTCGATGAATGTATCAAGCTCTTTTACAAAGATAAATAAAAACCCAACATAGTAGAAACCAGAAAACAAAAAAAAACGGTATGAAAAAAAGTGATTATGAAAAAAGAGGTGTGTCTTCTGACAAAGAAGATGTACACGAAGCAATCAAGAAGATTGACAAGGGAATTTTTCCTGATGCATTTTGCAAAATAATTCCGGACATGTTTGCGGGTGATCAAAATTTCTGCAACATTATCCATGCTGACGGCGCAGGAACCAAAACATCACTGGCATATCTCTACTGGAAAGAAACAGGTGATCTTTCTGTATGGAAGGGCGTTGCTCAGGATTCAATAGTAATGAATCTGGATGACCTCATCTGTGCAGGAGCAGTGAATGTTCCTCTCTTACTTTCGGGAACCATTGGGAGAAATAAACATCTCATTCCTGGTGAAGTACTGGCAGCAATTATCAACGGTACAGAAGAATTTCTGGAACACATGAGAGACCTTGGTATAGAAATTTACAGTACTGGAGGCGAAACAGCCGATGTAGGTGATTTGGTGCGGACAATAGTCATCGACAACACACTCAGTTGCAGAATGCGAAGAGATGAGGTAATCACCATGAAAATCCAACCAGGCGACACGATTATTGGTCTCGAATCATTTGGCCAGGCCAGATATGAAGACGCCTACAATGGTGGTATGGCAAGCAATGGCCTAACCTCGGCACGACACGACATATTTACCAAAGGATATATCAAAGAATATCCTGAAACATTTGATCCGAATACGGCCAGTAATATATTGTGGACAATACAAAGTAACTGACGAAGTACCACAAAAGTTCTTTAGTCATCAACCATGGGAAAGACCAAAAAACATAGGAAAATTGGTTTTGTCGCCAACTCGGACCTACGCCCCTATTATCAAACAAGCATTAAACACAATCAATCCAACCACCCTCAACGGTATCGTACATTGCTCAGGTGGAGGACAAACCAAAGTGTTGCATTTTGTAAATGACATACATGTAATCAAGGACTCACTGTTTACTGTTCCTCCACTCTTCCAAATGATTAAGGAAGAAGCAAAAACACCATGGAAAGAAATGTACAAGGTGTTTAACATGGGACACCGAATGGAATTGTATGTTCACTCTGATCAAACAGTAAAAGAAATCATCGATATAGCACACAGCTTCAATGTTGATGCAAAAGTCGTTGGCTACGTAGAAGCAGCAAAACAAAAAAAACTCACCATCAAGAGTAAATACGGTGAGTTTATCTATTGATACTATGGGAGGTTGGATATTCCAACCTCTTTTTTTTATAACTTATATCACACAAATTTAACTTGACATTTTAATATAAATAAGTATAAAATGGATACGGAATAAAAACATATATATAAATTATAATTATAAGAGGTAATAAAACAAAAAAAACAACTATTATGAAAAAAAACAACTTGTTTAACTTGGTCTTCTCGTATGTCTTAGTAGTAGGAATAGTAACAATGGCCTGTACAAAAACAGGGATATGGGATGTGAAAATCTCGGACGCAAAAAAGGATTTCACCAAAGTACTTACCAAAGAAATCGTTGAAAAAACAATAAATGATTTCTTAGCTGATAGGTATTATCACTCAACATTACAAGAACTGAATTGGGTAGCCCGTGAAAATTTTTTGCAGGCAAATTCCCCCTGGGAAATGCCAGAATACAGAAAAATTGCCTATGCAACATTTACTGCATGGGATGGTGAAGAGCCAATCAACAATTACAGTTTATATTACTTCCAAGATGCTAAAGTAGACACAATCATTGCTAGACCATTCCTGAATTTCAGGAGAGCTATCATAGAGATAGCCAAAGAATATCTAGCAAATGAAAACAATCTTACTGCCCTATATACTATCTACAAGCCCATGCTTGTCGAAAAATGTAAAGGGAAGAAAGAAATGATTGAGAATACTCGCACATCTATCACTATCTTCTTGTCAGGAAGAGGTGAACAATTAAAAAAATACGATCTTGAATTTCTTCAACGGCGCCAAGCTGAAGGAGGAGACAAAATTATCTCCACTTACCTAGCGCTCATCGATGATTTATTATTATCGATATAATATCTATCATTACCCATATGTATGGCTAGCTTGTGTGTATCACGGCTAGCTTTTCTGTTATAATCAATATATAATTTTTTCAAGATAAATGATATTATGGAGTAGTGTACTCCAAGATACCAGCCAATCCTATCATCGCAGCATTATCCATAGAATAGACTTTTTTCATAGGCCTTAAGACCACAACTTCGGGCATTTTTTCTTTTGCATAACTTTGGAGATACTCTCGTAATCTATCATTACATGATACACCTCCGGCCAATCATAATGTTTTAGCATCAAAAGCAATACCAGCTCTGATAAGCTTTTTGATCATAACCTCGACAACCGCTTCTTGAAATTCATAGGCAATATCACACACCAATTGTTCCGGAATTTCCAATTTTCAATCCTCAAGTCTTAATTCTCAACTCTTTTCAAGTTGTTTAAGAAGAAATGAAACCTGAGATTTCATTCACGAAAAACTAAATTCAAAGCCTTCCTTGGAAAGAAAGATTCTCTTAAATTCAACGTCACTATTTGGTTTTCATTGCAAAGCTTTTTCAGAGATTCGTTGTCATCCAGGATAGGGACCACCAAGCATTCTAGCAACCTTATCAAAGCACTCACCTGCAGCATCATCTAAGGTATATCCTATTTTGGCAATTGTATATCATCAGAATTCCTTCCGCTCAATTCATTCTGTATTCTGCATTTTACATTCTGCATTAGTTACCACGTATATATCATTGTGTCCACCACTCGCTGTCAAAACAACAAGCGGAAATTGAATATCTGAAACATTTCTTTCAAGCAAAAGCGAAAATAGATGTCCGTAAACATGATTTACGTGTACAAGTGGTTTAGTAAAATAGCTAGTAAGCAATGATGCTGCTGCTTTTCCCACCACAAGCGAACCTGGTAATCAAGGATGAACAGTTACACTAATAAAATCAACCTCTTTAATGAGATCAAATCCGATAGTCTTAATAACCTCAATAATTTTATCAAAATGTAGTCTAGAAGCAACTTCTGGAACCACACCTCAATATTTTTGATGATCCTGAATTTGTGAATATGCCAATAATACATCTACCGTAAAAATCTGTCCATCAAAATTTACAATTCACACGGAAGTATCATCGCAACTTGTTTCTATCGCCAAAGTCTTCACCATATATATACAATAAGAATAAAGTACGGATAAATTCCTCTTCAGTAAAAAATTTGTACATTTTCCTTCAAAGATATGGCTCAATAGCCTTGATTGAAAGATGGACAAATTCCTCTTCAGGAATTTGCTTTTTTTAACGTTTAGGAATATAATTGACATATAATATACATTTATCATTTATAATGTAAAGAAAAATATGGCAAACACTAAAGAAAAAAAAGTAGAAAAGGGTCTTTCTTCAAAACATTACGACCATTTGGACAAAAAAATTACATCAGGCGAAGGTACATTTTCTCTTGTTCAAAGAAAAACAAAAGAAGAACTTGCAAAAGAAATAGATGCAAAAAAAGAAAAGAAAGAAAAGACAGCAGCACAACAAGAAAACATACAAAAATTCTGAAAAGTGCTTTTCTTAAATCTAAAAAACACATTAGAAAATAGCAAAACAGCAAACAGCTATCTATTTGCAATTATGGAAGAATTAATTGAGTCAAATAAAGCATACAAATGACTGTATAAAATAGATGTAATAAAAAAAGATGAAAGAGGAATTATATGTAGAATAGTAGGGGCAAACTACCAAAAAGAAATCATGATAAGCAATGAAAAAATTATGCAAAAAAAGCCAAAAGAAGACAAATTAGAAGAAGGATTTAGCGTCACCACAAAAACATATTATAAAGACGGAAAACAACAAAAGGAAACAAGACAAGGAATAAAAGAAGACTTTTTGGACGAAATTGAATATGGCGATAGCGTTATCATTGATGTTCAAAACGACAGTATCAGAAAAATATATCCCGACGACATTATCGAAGAAATAAGAAAATACATAAAAAGCAATGACAATAATGATACGAGAAATAGAAAAATTCAAACAGCAATGAAATTTTTCAATGAATCAACAGAACAAAATTCATCGGAATACATACAAGAATTTTTTAAACTCGTAAGAAGAAAAGAATCACAACGAAACAAATGACAACCAACAAATAAAATAGAAAACTATAAGGAACATTTTGCAAAGGTACTCAAAGGATTCTTCAATATACAACCATTATATGTACACAAAGGAAATGATATTGATAAATCAGCAGTAAAATTCCTACTTGAAAAATTTGGTATCAAAGCAGATAAAATATTTAAGGAAATAGAACATAGTGATGTAGAAAAAATACGTTCATGAGTGTTTTTGGATGTATGAGGTACAGTAAATGGAATAAAAACCATACAAAAACCTATAGCATGAACTAAAAAATGAAAAGAAACAAAAACAATAATCAGTGAACACACAGATACTTCAGACGAAGCCTTATTAGCAAACAGACCAAGCTCTACAACACAAATGATTTTCAAAGTATTCAAAGAACTTTGAGCAATTGACAAAGAACAGCTCCCACAAATTCAGAGGTTTGTAAATTTTGTAAATACCGTAGATACAATGGATTACCAAATAAGTGGTATTGATTATAAACACAATTATCAGACATTATTTGGATTATATCGCACTATGGATATCAAAGACGTTTTCGATTATTTTCAAGATCCAAATCACAACGGATTCGAAAAATTACCAGAACGATATATGAAAAAAACAAAGACCATTACCAATGATGGAGAAAAAAACAACAAAACCTTACAAGAAATATCAGAAAAAAACAAAGATAAAATAGAAAAAAACATCAGTAATTTTGAGAAAATGAAAGAAGCGGGAAAAGAATTAACGTACAAAGGAAAAAAATTTATCGTAGATATAGAAGAAAAAATGGAAAACCAACTTCAATATGGTCCACAAACAGCGGGATACTATGAATATGGATTTTTCAATATCAAACCATGAAGATGAAATTTATATATTTATAGTCCAAAGAAATTCCCAGCAATGATAGATTGATTTAGTACAGATGGTCACTTTCTGATTATAAACAATCCTACAGTGGAAGATTTAGAAAGACTCTTCGAAAACTTTACAACAGAAGACAAAAAGCTAAAAAACGATATCATCAATCGTCTCCAAACCATACAAAACAAAAACGCAGAACCAGCAACACAAGAAGATATCATATCACGATGTAAAGTATTGCCAGAACTTACAAAAAAAGATTTTAAAGTAGGAAAAACATACTCAGCAATAATTCACGATGACATCCAGGGTAAGATAGCATATCTCACCTTAGATAGAAAGGGAATGTACAAAAGCAGAGTTAAAGTACAAGACAAAAACCAGTTAAGAAAATACAAAAAATGAGATATAATAAAAGTAAGAATAGATGAAATATCAGAAGACGAAAGCAAACTATTCACTCTATCATTAGCATAAACTACAACGTAGGAGTAATGGTATCCTCTACCGTCAATCCCTTGGCAATTTTTTTGATCGTAGGAAGAGAAATATACACCACAAAAAGATTAAGTAGAAGAGCAACTACAAAAAATTGTAAAACATTTATATATCGAAAATACGTAATTATATATCCCAAAATAGAAAGAACGACCAAAAACAACAACAATTTTCATCAGATTTTCAGAGAAAATATGGGTTGTACTTTTTTCCTTTTTCCCATTCGAATAGCCCCAAGCATGAAAAGCAACTCTATGAAAAGCTGAGTAACAGCTCATCAAAAGAGTCAATACTGTGGTATCATTCGGATTCACAAAGGGATTCAAAGCAATACTCAAAACAAATTGATAGGTAAAAGAACGTTTTGTTTATCTACAGCGACAAAAAGATAATTATATACTTGTTTTATAAAGCTTCGTAAAAGCACTATACCAAGAAATGGAAGTATCTGATTAGATCATCGAGCAGTCAAAGAAGCAAAGCTTCACAAGAAAGCCTTTCATGAAACCACAAGAATAATTTGATCAGCAAAAATTCGGAAATTAATAGCAATCAATCATCAAATAAAAAACATAAGAAGAAGAAGATTACCAATACTCTTACGTTTATTGATAAGAGAATAACTTGATATTTTATGAAGCAAACTATTACCCAATGATGAAGGAATAATAAGTAATATTTCAATAAGCGTTAAAGAGAGTGCCCAGATACCGGTATAATCATGTCCTGATGAGGTGGGATAAAACCATCCCAAAAAAAGAAGAACAATCAATGTATGAAAGCTACTAAGATAATAAGATACGCCGTATTGTCGATTTCTAACAATAATATCTTTGGTAAATTTCCAATCAAATACAATGTGGAGTGGAAGAATTCTTTTTGAACGCAGATGGATTTCTATATTTTGACCTATAGAACTCGCAACGACAGAAAACATAATACAACAAAAGGCAATCAAAGAAACGGTACTACCATTAAAAGTCATACCTTTAAAAATAAAGAAAACAACAGGCACAAGAATTGCTATCTGAGAAAGTCTTGCAGTAATCAAGGACCAACTCAGCTGATCCATTCTCCAAAAAATCTGAAGAGGCAATTGTTGAATTCAAGCAAACATAAAGCTCGCAGAAAAAATCATACCAAAAGGTAATCATCGAACAAGATATGGATTGGAAGTATATGCGGGAAGCAAGTAAGCAACTACAATTGCAAGGACATATACTACTGACATAATAATCAACCTTGTACCGACAAACCTTCCATACTCCAACTTGAGCTCAGTATTGTTTGGATCTTTATTTTCTTCTTTAATCGCTCATAGACGTTTCACAGCCAGCACATAAAGTCACAAATCAGCCAAGGCTGTCCATATTGCAAAATATTTTAAAATAGTAGAATAATCTCCATATTGCAATGGTCACAAATATGGGGTCATGATTTTGATAGTCAAAAAACCAAACAAGGCACTGATAATCCTTCCTATCAATTGCCATGCTGCATCCTTGATAACTAATCTATGTGAAGAAACCATTGTCAAATGAATTCAAAATGTAAAGTACAGAATTCAGAAAAACAAAGAAAATTCTGCATTCTCAATTCTGCATTCTTTTAAAGTTTCATTTTTCTAGAAAGCTTTTCTATGCTAGTTTGATGATAATCCCCCACTCTAGGAAGATATCAATCAAGTTCATCAAGAAAAGAGCCAATATGATCTAGAGAATCGTCAAAGGTATAAATAAGATGTGTTTTGGGTGTCAAAAAAACGATATTTTTAATGCGTTGAGTAGTTGGATAAATTTCCACTACATATCAAGCAAATGAATTTCGAGGATACGCCTTGTTTCATATGATAAGCTGCATCTTATCGATACTCATTTTGATGATTTGGTTGTTTATTGTAGAATAATAGAAATACCCTCACAATAAAAAGAGAATTAGGATAGCACCAACAAGATTATTGTTGAGTATAGAAAGTACCAATACCATTGCGACAATAACAGTAAAAATCAAGTACCATATTTTGCTTTTCTGAAATTTTTCTCAATTATAGACGAGGACACTCATCAGGAAACAATAAAAAATAAAAGACAAAAACATATTAGTCGCTTGTATCAAATATTCAAGCAAAAAACATTATACAATAATTTGTGATATATGAGACCAATCAAGCTCTTCGAGTCTTTTTTTCTGTAATGATTCAGGAATTTCAAAAGATATATCTGATTTTTTCTTGATCATCTTTTGGATTGCTCCCAATGTTTTTCTACTAAACGGAGCAAACAACTCCAAAAATTCAACAAACTTATCTCGATCAATTGGTAGTTGTTCGTTTTTATTTGTTAGCTGAATTAGACAACTTTTTACTTTGGGCACAGGCTTAAAGCATTTCGCTGGAACTCACTTTAAATACTTTACATCACAAGAAAAATTGAGCAACCATCGAAGATAAGATTTTTTCTTTGCATCACTTCTGATTTTCTGACCTACCTCATCTTGGACCATAAATATTCCTCAAGCAAATCAATTTCAGGGAATTTGAGCACTAAAAAACTTTCTCAAAATCGGTGAAGTGATATAGTAGGGAAGATTTCAAACAACTAACGTTGTGCCTGGACTCAATGTTTTTTCCTTCAACATCGCCTCAACATCTAATTCCAAAATATCAGACAAAATAAATTGTCAATTTGTAATATGTAATTGTCAATTGTCATAGAATGTCGGATCCATATCTACCACAAAAAAATGATCAGAAATAGTTTGAATAAGTTTAGTTATTGATCATTTGCCAGGTCATATTTCAAGTAACGATTCACATTCAAGTTGATTATATAATATCAAAATTTTATCAGCGATATAGCTTCTGACCTTAGCATCGATAAGAAAATTTTGTCAAAGATACGTTCACATAATTGGGATAAAATAAAAACTCAAAATTGAACGAGAGTAGGTATATATATACTAATATAGTAGTGATAGCATATAGATTTTGCACCCGGGTGCAAAAAACATAACTTGACATTTGTAAGTAAATATTTATCTATTAAGGCACAAAAATAAAAGTCTAACCAAAAAAATCTTACTACAGATGACTAAACAGGAAGCTAAAAAAAAGGAAGTAGCAAAACAGGAATTCTTAGACAAACTTCTTGCTCTACTTGAGACATTGAGACCAATGAGTCAAAAAATGATGTCTCATCATGATCTGAGCAGCAAACCGATACGGGAAATCAAGAGATTGGCTGTCCCTATCACAGAATTCTTAACATTTTGCGAAACAAACAGGAATCTGCGCACGATAAGAAGTTTGGAAAAGAAAACCAAACCAATCGTTTTGTTTCAAAAAGGGCCATTTCGGGAAGAAATATTTCGCATAGAAATGAACTCAATTTCATTTCAAGGAAAAATATTCGAACATAATGTCCTGATCGAAACAATAAACGACCTGAAACATTATCAGGAAGTAGTGGCTTTTGGACATGTGAAAATCGACCCAAATTTTTCAAGCAAACACCGTCACTATCATCAACTGACAAGTTATGTCAGAGCAAGCATCATTGATTTGACAGAACAATTGGATCGGATTTACCAAAAAGAAACCAAACCATCAAGATTGAGTTTCTTAAGGAAGAAGTAACGACCAAGTTGCTATATGAAATTCTCCCAGTATCATGGGGGAGTTTTTTTTATTTGGAAACTTGACATTAAAAAAAGAAAATGTATAAGTAGAAAAACAAAAAACAGAATATATGGTACGTATAGGCTCTCTTTTTATGATGATTGCGTTGGCTTCTTATACAACTGCTGTCTGGACAGAACGACGTAAAAAAAAATTAATGATATGGATGGTATCCATATTCGCCCTTGGATTCGTTTGCGATACCATAGGAACATCCATAATGTTTATGGTCTCAAAGACAAAATTTCATCTAACGATTCATTCGGGATTTGGATATGTTGCATTGGGAATCATGCTGCTTCATTTGATCTGGGCAATATTGAGTATTCAAAAAATCGGAAGATATGAAGAATATTTCACAAGATTTTCCATCATAGCATGGGGAGTATGGTTAGCTGCTTTTATAAGCGGAGTAATCATAAGTATGATATAATGGTATGTTGAGGGGATTCCCTCAATTTTTTTTACAAAAAAATACTGTAGAAAAGATTGAAAAATATAGAAAACATTAGAGCACTCATTTTTTTTGCATCCTTTCCACTACCAACATAGCACTGACAATAACCATAGGGACACCAATGCCAGGATTTGTATTGTGACCTACATAAAATACATTATGTAATTTTTTACTATAATTATTAGGACGAAATGAAGCGGTTTGCATCATAGTATGTGCCAATCACAAAGCAGTTCCATTCCAAGCATTGTATCTTTCTTTAAAATCAGCAACATCAAAAATTTTCTCATATTCTATATGTGGGACTATCTTTTCTCCTGCCATGTTTTCTACTATAGCCCAAATTTTATCACGATAGATAGATTTTTGTTGATCAGATATATGTATTCCATTGGGAATAGGAACCAAAACAAAAAGATTTTCTTTTCATACTGGAGCAGCTCATGGATCAGTTTTGGATATCATAGAAACATATATCGAAGGATCTTCGGGCAATAATTTACGATCAAATATATCACCAAAACTCTTGTTCCGATCATCATTAAAATAAAGATTATGATGTTCAAGATGAGGAAGTTTTTTATCTATACCAGCATAAAGAATAAATCCTGAAGGAGCAAAAATTTTCTTATCCCAAAAAGCTTGTTGATAAGTCTGAAACTGTTTGGGTAAAATTGTAGTTTCAAATCGTGCCTGATCAGCATTGATGACATAAAGATCAGAAGACACAATAGTTCAATCAGCAAATATAAGAGAACTGATAGAGGAATCAGATATAGCCACCTCACGAAGATCACTATTAAGATGATACTCCACCCCATATTTCAAGCCAATATCTTTAAATACCTGTGCTATAACATGTAATCATCACTTTGGATACCATACTCCCATAGCGAAATCAACATAAGACATTATGTTATATAATGCAGGCGTTTTATTGGGTGGTGTTCAGAGAAACACTGTTGTATATTGCATAATTTTTTGGAGTATTCTGATGTTAAAAAACCTAGCAACATATTTATCTATGGTCGTAAAAACATTAAGCTGTAAACCTTTTCGAGCGATATCCAACCTAAAAAAATCAAAAATGGAATCATAATTTCTCTTGGCAAATTCCATACCAATCTTATATTGTTTTCACGAACTTTTAAGAAATTTTTTAAATTTCTGACCAGATCAAACTTCAAGAGACTCAAATTGTGAAGCCATACGTTCTATATCTGCATAGACATTCATGGAAGATAATTTTTGATCAGATAATGCTGATCACAATGCTTTGGGATAAAACACTTTATAACTAGGGCTCAACTTCTGTAAATCCAACCGATCACCAATATTTTCCCCAATTGATGCAAAAAATTCTTCAAATAAATCAGGCATCAAATACCGACTCGGTCACATATCAAAGGTATATCATTTTTCTGAGAAAATGCTTGCTCTACCTCAGAGACATTCATTTTTTTCATACAGAGCAACATTGTGTCATTGTTTAGCAAGTAATATAGCAGTTGCTAAACCTCATATACCTCATCAAACTATAGTAATTGTTTTTTTCATATACATACAGATATAAATAAAATCTAGATACAGAGATATTAATAGCTAAATTTCCATTTCCACCATACCCTCAATTTATCCCACAACGTAGTTCTTGCACTAAGAGAAAAAACATCATAATCGTTTTTTTCTATATTACATAATATTTCTTGATACAACAAAGAAGAAAGTGAAACAGCTTTTCTGGCTTCCAAAGACAAATAAGAATATCACTTATTCGCTTGTTTATATAAATCACGACAAGTTTTTATTTGTACTTTCATATAAGATTGGAAAGCAGACCATTTTTTAGGATCTCTAGAATCAAACTCTTGGGCAAAATTAATAATATCTTCATGAAGCAATCAATACGTTTGTAAATCTTGAGCAGGAAGATACACACGATCCAAATAAATAGCATCTTCACGGACATCTCTAAGAAAGTTGGTGAACTGCATAGCATCTCACAATATACGAGCATACTTTAGTGCACGATGATCATGCACTCACATAATAGAACACATCATCAAACCAATCACAGCAGCTGAGCCATACATATATTTTTCTACTTCTTCATAGGTTTGATATCTATCAATGATACAATCTCTGAGCATGCTTTGAAAAAACAAAGTGGAATATTCATAAGGAATAGCATACATCTTGAATAATTTTACATATTCACCAAATTTTTCATCTTTAATATCGTTTTTTTGAAAGGCAGTATTCCATTGTTGGTAATAGTGACTCAATTGTTTATGTGCATGAACATAATGAGTATGAAGCATTTTTCTACATCTGTGAGTACAAACATTATTTCCATCACCAAATCAACATTTTTTATTCTCACAATATATTGTATCTGATTTTATTGCAAATCACCCATCGACAATATCAACAATATTATCAGGTATTCTGACAAAAGAATATAATTTCAAAACAGCATTACGAATATCTTTTGAGAAAAAACTTGTAGCTATAAAATAGCTCATACCATAACGAAACATACGATACACATAGATCAACATAATATATAATTTACGTATAAATATATAGGATTCAGATGTTTACATAAAATATATCCAAAAACAGAGAAATCATCCTACAAAAAAATTGATGTAGGGAAACCATTTATATATTTTGAAGAGATTATAATAAAATCATAAAAATACCATCACACAATAGACTGCTCACAAGAAATATCATACAGGACCAATAACTTGAGCAGACAAAATTCAAGCAAGAGCATAGAGCGCTATACAATACAACAAAGATCATTTCTTTCCCAAAAATATAGCAGTGGTTTTTAGTCAAGCTTTAGCATCAGAAGCTATATCAGGAATAGCAGAAAAACAATGCATTGCTATACACCGCAACCATGCAGCCCCAAATCACATCCAAAAAACGGGAGTAATATCCTGTAAAGATGTATATCCTTGCATAAGTCAGATAAGGATAGTAGGTGTAATGATATATAAGACATTACTGATACCATCTAGGAATATTCTTTTTTTAAATCTTATCGGATGTACACTATAGAACCAAGACAGAAGCAAAAAAGGTACAAGAACAAAAAGGACATATTTTAGAAACACAAGAGCAAAACCAGAAAGATAATTAATTATTTCAGAAAAATTTGAAATTTTTGCATAGAGAAGAAATCAAAAAAAATAGAGTAATGCTATTACTAACCAATAGCCTATTTGTACGGCAAAAACAGTAAGAAGAAACGACTTCCTTGGTTGCAATACCCTTTCATATCATTGTTTTTTAGTATTAAATTTGTCTGTATCATAATCAGCAAAATCATTTACTCAATAGACAAAAAGGTTTGCAGGAAAAGTAAAATAAAGAACAAAAGCAAGAAAAAAGAAAGTAGCCGCATAAAACACAAATCACAAAGATCAAGATTGAATAAACAAGTCACTATTGGAAGAAAAATAATATGCTCACCAGATCATCATTGGTCCATAGAGATAATGCCAAAATCTAGGACGAGAATGGTGAAATAAAGTAGAAAAGTTCATACAGATAGAAACTAAAAGAGTAAAAAAGAACACATTAGATGGTAACAATAACCACTATAAAGAAAATAGAAAAGAAAACTACAAATAGTTGTAAACTATTCTATGAAAAAAAATAAAAATAAAGTTAACAAAAAAACGCCAAGTAGTAATCCTGACGTCTTTTTTATTTTTTTGTAAGGAACAGTTTTAAACTATTCCTTACATTATGTAGACAATTAAGCACTTTTCAACGCCGCATGTGCAGCAGCCAATCTTGCGATAGGTACTCTAAATGGTGAACAGCTAACATAATTCAAACCAACCTTGTGACAGAATGCAATAGATTGAGGATCTCCTCAATGTTCTCCACAGATACCAAGTTTGATATCAGGTCTAGTTTTTCTTCCTTTTTCGATAGCCATCTGAACAAGTTGACCAACACCTTCCGTGTCTAATGTCTGGAATGGATCTTTTTCGAAGATATTTTTGTTCACATATTCTTTGATGAATGAACCAGCATCATCTCTTGAGAATCCAAGAGTCATTTGGGTAAGATCATTGGTTCCAAAAGAAAAGAATTCAGCCGTTTCAGCAACCTTGTCTGCTGTCACCGCACCTCTAGGTACTTCAATCATTGTTCCAAGCTTGTAATCAACTTGCATACCATATTTGTCCATAGTTTCTTTTGCTACTCTTCTAACGATTTCAGTATTGAAATCTAATTCTGATTTAAATCCTACTAATGGAATCATAATTTCTGGTTTCACATCAACACCTGCTTTTTTAAGTTCGCATGCTGCTGAAATAACTGCTTCTGTTTGCATTTCTGCGATTTCAGGATAGGTAATAACCAATCTACATCCTCTATGTCCAAGCATAGGATTAAATTCATGAAGCGACTCTATTTTCTTTTTTAAGATTTCGAGATCAACACCCATAATCTGAGAGAGTTCAACGATATCCTTTTCTTCTTGAGGTAAGAATTCATGCAAAGGAGGATCGAGATATCTTATAGTCACTGGCAATCCAGCCATAGCTTTGAAGATTCAGATAAAGTCTTCTTTTTGGAAAGGAAGAATTTTTGCAAGTGCTTTTTTTCTTCCATCAACATCATCAGATAGGATCATCTCTCTTACTGCTTTGATTCTATCTTCAGCGAAAAACATATGTTCTGTTCTACAAAGTCCAATACCCTGAGCACCAAATTTTCTTGCTACTTCAGCATCATGAGGAGTATCAGCATTTGTCCTTACGAGAAGTTTTCTGAAATTATCAGCCCACGTCATAAGCGTTCCAAAATCTCCACTTAGTTCTGGATCAACTACTGCTAATGCAGCAGCAAATACTTCTCCTGTTGATCAATCCAAGGTAATAACATCTCCTTCGTTATATGTTTTTCCTTTTACAATAAGTGTTTTATCATGTTCACTCACTACAATTTCTCCTGCTCCAGCTACACAACTTTTTCCCATTCCTCTAGCTACAACCGCAGCATGAGACGTCATTCCTCCTCTAGCCGTCAAAATTCCTTGAGCAGCAAGCATTCCAATAATATCTTCTGGAGATGTTTCTGTTCTTACTAAGACAACCTTTTTACCTTCTTCAGCTCGATCATGAGCAGCTTGTGCAGTAAATACAATTTGTCCAACTGCAGCTCCTGGTGAAGCAGGAAGTCATTTAGTAAGTAATTCAGCAGTTGCTTTTGCTGCTGGATCTATCTGTTTGTGAAGTAAGCTATCAAGCTGTTCTGGTTTCACTCTAAGAACCGCTTCCTTTTCATCGATAAGTCATTCTTTTACCATGTCTACTGCCATCTTGATAGCTGCAGCAGCTGTTCTTTTTCCATTTCTCGTTTGAAGGATATATAATTTTCCTTCTTGGATAGTAAATTCCATATCTTGCATATCTCTATAATGTTTTTCTAGACCTTGATAAATCTCTACAAGTTCTTTGTAACAGTCAGGCATTACCTTATCAAGTTCTGCTATTTCCAATGGTGTTCTGATACCAGCAACAACATCTTCTCCTTGAGCATTCATCAAAAATTCTCCGTAAAACTTATGTTCTCCAGTTGATGGATTTCTTGTAAAACACACTCCAGTTCCTGAAGTATCTCCCATATTTCCAAATACCATTGCTTGAACATTTACTGCTGTTCCAAGTAAACCTTTGATATCATTTATTCTTCTATAGATGATAGCTCTATCATTATTCCAAGAGCCAAAAACCGCATCAATAGACATTTGTAATTGTTGTCTTGGATCGCTTGGAAAATCTTTTCCTGTAGCTATTTTGATTGCTTCTTTATACAAAACAACAACTTTCTGAAGATCATTTACATCAAGCTCAGTATCAAGCTTCACTCCTTTTGCATCTTTTACAGATTGTAACGCATGTTCAAAATCATGATGAGGAACTTCCAATACCACATCACCAAACATTTGTAAAAATCTTCTATAACTATCTCGTACAAATCTTGGATTATTTGTCTTTGTTATCAACCCTTGTACAGAAGCATCATTTAATCACAAATTCAAAATAGTATCCATCATTCCAGGCATAGAATCAGCAGCTCCAGATCTAACAGACACCAATAACGGATCTACAGGATCTCAAAGCTTTTTACCCATAACATGCTCAAGCTTTTGAAGCTGTTTTTCAATTTGATCCAATACTATTTGTGGATACGTTTTGTTGCTTTTGTAATACAAATCACAGGTTTCAGTTGTAATAGTAAATCCACTTGGGATAGGTAACCCCATCTCCACCATTTCAGATAAGTTTTTTCATTTACCTCCGAGAATATCTTTCCCAAGGCCTTTAGTTTCTCCAAAAAAGTACACGTACTTTTTCTCATGACTTCCAAATAATCACATAGTAGTTCATTTTTATATAAATAAAAATTTTTATAATAAGAAAATTTTGTGAAGCAACAGAATATAGGAATATCTTTTTTTTTCAAGAGTAAAAAAAGAGAAATATTTTGTTTTTTTTATGAGATGAAAAGAGCTATCCATCACAAACAAAATTACACACAACAAAGGACGACAGAACAAAGACACAAAAGGCAAGAAAACATCTAAAT
>CAJBLF010000024.1 GCA_903953935.1 uncultured bacterium | reverse complement strand
ATAATTAATATTAACACATACAAAAAGTTAAGAACATGATTAAAAAAGAACAAATAACTGTCGGTCGTCTCATTTGTGTTTATACAAATCGTGGGCATATTGATTATGCTATTATTACCTGGGTTAATGAACACCAGAATGCATGTAAATATACTTATCTCGATACTTTAATTGAAACTCAAGAGTTTGAGTTTGATGAATTGTATGATGTGGTTCCTGCATCCAAAAAAGAGGTGTTTTTGGGTTTCTCAAATCAAAAGAAAAAACTTAATGCTGAAATCAAAAAACTTCATGATAAAAAACTTAATCTTGCTCAAATGCAGGTAAAGGCTAAGCTTCTTATCAAAACATCTACTGGTAAATAATATGTATCAGTATACAGTACTCTCTGCCGGTTGGATTTCAACCGGTTTTTTTTAATATTATTTCTCTATGTAGAAAATACATTTGTCTGTATGAAAAAAATCCGAGTAAGATGCTCGGATTTTTTTTCATTTATAATGTAATTATGCAGCTTTTGCTGGAGCAGAATGTGCAGCTATTTTTTCTTTGTAAACACTTGCAGGATTTACTCCTACGATTCTTTCTATAACTTCTCCATTTTTTATAAAATATACTACAGGAATAGAAGATACTTGAAATGCGCCTGCTAATTCCTGATTTTGGTCTACGTTCACCTTTGCTATTTTTACGTCTTTGTGTTCTTCTGCTAATTGTTCTATGATGGGTCCTAGCATTCTACATGGTCCACATCGTTCTGCCCAGAAATCAACAATGGATAATCCTGGATGTGTTAAAATTTCTTTTTGGAATTGTTCTGTACTTTCAATGTGAATAACGCTCATGATACATTAATTAATAATTAAAAATGAATGATTGGGATGTTGATAATTGTTTTTTTTATTTTGTTTCTTGTATGTATTTTTGTGCTTCAAGTGCCGCCATACAACCACTTCATGCTGATGTAATTGCTTGTCTGTATTTTTTGTCTGCTACGTCACCAGCTGCGAATACTCATGCTACATTTGTTATTGTGTTGTTTGTTTGTATATATCCATCATTGTCGAGTTGAATCTGTCATCATAGGAAATCTGTATTTGGTTTGTGTCCGATCGCATAAAATAATCCTGAACATTCTACTATTGTTTCTTCCTGTGTTTGATTGTTTATTACTTTTAATCATGTTAGCATATCTCCATTTCCTACAGCTTCAACTGCTTCTGTAAATCGTTTAAATTCTATTTTTTCATTTGCTTTTGCTCTAGTTTGCATTACTTCAGATGCCCTAAGTTTGTTTGTTCTTACTAGTACAATTACTTTTGATGCAAAGTGGGTCATGTGTTGTGCTTCTTCCATTGCTACATCACCTCATCCGATAACAATAACAGGTTTGTTTCTAAATATTGGTAATCCACCATCACACACCGCACAAGCAGATATTCCCTTTTGTCGATATTCTTTTTCTCATGGAATACCTAGACGTTTTGCGATTGCTCCTGTTGCTATGATGACTGACTTGGTTTCTATCATTTCATTTCCACTAAAAAGCTTCAATGGTTGTCCGCTAAAATCTACTTTATCTATAGTTTTTGTCTCTATTTTTGTTCCCATATGTAAGCTTTGCTGTCTCATATTCATCATTAATTCTAGGCCATCGATGCCTTGTGGAAAACCGGGAAAATTTTCTACTTTGCTTGTTGTGGTTAGCTGTCAACCTGCTGCTACACCACCCGCCATAAATCATTCAAACATAAGAGGTTCGATGTTTGCTCTTGCTGCATAAATTGCAGCAGTGTGTCCCGCTGGACCTGATCCTATGATGACGAGATTTTCCATAATAATCTACTAAACAATAAAATGAAAATTTATACGTAAACCAGCTTGTATGTATTTGTTTATTTTTTTCAACCATATCACTTCAAAATGTTCTACCGTTTTTTTTAAAAGTTCCAATAATAAATATTATATCATAAAACTTAAACTTGTAAATGCTTTTAAAATACGTATATACGTGACACTAAAAACAAAAAAATATCTTATGAGTAATTATAAAACCATTCTGATTGTAGATGATTGTTTTCTTGATCAACAATTAGTTAGTGATCTTTTTAAAAGGAGTATGTATGTAAATGGGTGGTCCATGACAATTATCTTTGCCCTTTGTCTTGAAGAAGCAAAGGTTTGTCTTCATACTCATCAGTTTGATATTATCACTCTGGATGGTCAAATGGGACTCGAATTTGGCTATGATCTCATTCCCTTTATTGAAGAAACTCAGACTAAGAAACCCGATATTATAATGGTTTCCAATCATGAAAAATCAATTGCTATAGGTCTTGATCGTGGTGCACATCATGCTATTGTCAAAGACACTATTACAAAAGATGTCAGAATCAACAAACAATTTGTTCTGATTCCTATGGTATAATGTCCATTATTTTATCATTTTCATTATCTGCGGTATGTCCGCAGTTTTTTTTTAACCGTAAAACATATGTTTTTATAAAAAGCTTTAGGCTTGAAGCTTGAAGACTAAAAATTATATATGTTGTTGTATTGCTATCAGTATTTGTTTTTACTTGTTCATCGTTTATTGCTATGAAAGTCGTATATCCCAAAAATATTAAAAGAGGATTGCTTGCTGGTATGACATTTAGTATCTGACCATTGACTATCTCTATCGTTCAGATGTTTATCATTGCTGTGTGAGTTTCGCTTGCATTAGCAGCTTTCAATGCGTTTTGAAAATCATGATCCAAAGCGATAGGTCTATTTGTTGCTATTATTATTATCATTATTACTCTTATTATCACTTTCTTTAAGGTTTCTGAATTGTCGCTTCTACCCTATATATCTAAACTTATTAGAAACAACTTTTTTGATGCTAAAAAAAAATTTCAAGTAAATTATGAGAAAAAAAATCCTATCGATATCATGATACAAGAAGCTAAAAGTAAAGAAGAAAAACAGATTATTGAACAGAAAGAAAGTACGTTTGATCAGCAAAGTATTGCTGATATAGAAAAAAAAGGATTGATTTAATCGTTCTATGATACTTGTATGTCATTTTCTCTTCATTGATTACGAATAAGTTTGGCGTTAATCGCACTTTGCGGTATCCTTTTCTTTTTTAATAAAAAACCAAAATTTTTAGTGCCGATATATCATCTTAAACAAAGGATTCGATGGGTTTATACTATTTTGCTTGGTGTATTAGTTGTTTGTGTTGGTCTTTTGCCTTTGCGTATTTCTGTGGTTAGTGATAAAAAAGTGGTGGTAGAAAAAAACATACCTATTCAAATTATTCTTGATGTTTCTCTTTCTATGTCTGCAAATGATTTTTCTCCAAGTAGATTTGTCGCTGCTAAGGAATCCTTAATTTCTCTTATTTCTAAACTTGATGGGTATTATATTTCATTGATAACTTTTTCATGAAAGCCATTTGTCTATATTCCCTTTTCTGCATCGTCTCAGGCTATTGTAACCAAATTGCGTACCATGAATCTCGGTGATTTTCCTCCTGTTCCTGACTTTTTATGAACAGCTATTGGAGATGCTTTGCTTTTGGGTGTAAAAAATCTTCAACAATTTTCTGATCAAGAAACGTATAAACCATGAATAGTCGTCCTGATTACTGATGGCGATTCAAATATAGGATTTGATCCTATGCAAGTTGTATCGTATTATCAAAAAATAGCTGTTCCACTTTTTGTGCTTGGTGTGGGGCAAGAAAATTATCTTATTGGTCGTGATATGCGAAATACTGATATTACTACCAATATAAATCTTACCTTACTTCAACAACTTGCTGATAAAACTTCATGAAAATTTTATAGAGTACTTGGTGAAAAGTCTTTTGATAGCTTTTTCTCTGAACTTTTACAGAACGTTGTCGAGCATCAACAACAAAAGATCGAAACTGTGTTTTGGGCGCTTAACGATTACCTGATCTATCTTATTTTTGTGCTTCTTTTCTGATTACTCACTTTTAGAATCTATGTTTTTTCTGTAAAAAAATAACTGATGTAGGTATATCTATGTATTCTGTCTTTCTCTTATTTCATATTGTTATCAAAAATTTGAAAAAATCAGCAATTTCACTATAGTTATAGTATATTTATTTCTTTGTCGGTTCTATGAAAAAAATTGCATTAATTATTCTTATTGTATTTTACTCATTACCGTTATTGAGTTTTGCTCAGGATAGTTGGGGAAAATATGGTCAGAATCCTATACAAATCTTGGATACTGTTGTCGGCCAGGCAAATGAAGATTATAAAATACAACAAACAGCGCTTGATGGTGCAACTACTAATCAATGAAGCTATGCGAGTACATTTAAAATAGCCAATACGCTTGATCGATTGAAAAACAATATCAATTATTATATGCAATGGGCAGTATATATATGACTTTCTGTGGCTGTGATTCTTTTGATCTATAATGGCTTTCTTATGGTTACTAATGCAGTCCACAATGAATGAGAAACTGCCAAGATCAAAAAAAATATCATTAATATTGTGATTTGAGTGGTTATTTTGACAGGATTTTATTTTATCATAAAATTGACTGTTGCTCTTATTAATGCTATTTTCTGATGATATTGATGAGATACGGGGTTTTAAATGATGTTGAGAATGGAAGATTGAAAATGGAGGATTGAAAATTAAGGATTTACTATGTAAATTTAATAAAAATGAATTGAATCAAAAAATTATTATTAGTTCTTGTCTTGTGTGTTATAGGCGGTGGTTTTAGTTATGCTGCAGCTCCTTCATTCAATCAGAATTTTGCTAATTATCTCACTGATACGACACCTGATAAATACGGAAGAGTTGAAACGGTCTTTAATTTGGGTATCGATAGAGATCTTAGTTTGATGGATAATGTTAAAAGATTGTTTTATCCAAGCTCAGTTGCCATTACAGATGTTAATGGAAATGTTATAGAGGCTTGAGGTAACTTATGGATACTTATAAGAAATCTTTGATTTATTGTACTCTTCGTTTTTTTAGTGATTGCATGAGTAAATCTTATTATGAATGCTAAAGAACCCGATGCTGTGAAAAAAGCATTCTCTAGTTTTATCTATATTGGTTATGGTGCATTTCTTCTTTTTTGAGTTACGTGGATATTGGGTACGGTCTTGAATATAGGTAGTGTTCAATGAAGCTGACAATTAGTTGATAGGCTTCAGAATTGATTGTTTCTTCAACTTTTATCGTTTTTTAAGGTTTTTGCCTTCTTTGTTGCTATTATTATGTTGGTAGTCTCTGGATTTAAAATGATGTCCGCTATGGACAAATCAGATAAGGTAAAAATAGCTCAGAAATGAGCCATCAATGTGGTAATTGCTTTGGTGTTTATTAAGGTTATCGATTATATTTTCTATATTGCTCAGACACCAACTTTTGGAGCTAAAGCTGCTGATATGATTGTCAATATTGCTGTTGTTCTTGGACGAGTTCTTGGTTCGCTTTTTGTACTTGCCTTGTTTTATGCGGGTTATCTGTTGCTTGCTTCATCCGGTAAAGAAGATGCATGGAAAAAAGCTAAATGAATCATTATAAATATTTTTATCGTTGCTGTTGTTGTCTTTCTTTTTCTTTTGATTGTCTATCAAATATTTAATGAATTCTGATAGTCTCTTTCCTTTTTCTTTATCGAACAACAGGAACTCATTCCTGTTGTTTTTTGTTGACTTTTTTCTACTTAAATATATAGTATCTTTTTAATATAACAAAAATACATATAAACCCATTCTTATGTTACACAAAGAAACCTTGTGGCCCCTTAAAAATGTCTTTAGGTGCCAGATTAATGAGGATCACATTAGGTTTATCCTCGACAACAGCAATATGCATGTGCAGGTGATGCAGAAAATCATGGACTTGTGTATTGATAATCCATATCATAATTATGGACATACGCTTGGAGTGATGAGAACGATTCTTGAAATCTGTAAAGCTCAATCAGTAGACAGGAAAAAAACTACTCAACTTCTCTTTGCGGGTGGACTCCATGATGCCTTTCATCCTGGTGTCGCAACGGGTACTGATGAATTGGTTTCTGTTTTTGCAATGTATGAACACATCACTGATAGGGATCTTTCGCTTTGCGGATTAAGCAGTGCTGATCGTCCTTTTATCCGTGATATGATTATGGCTACTGTCTTTTCGAAAAGAGGTAAGGCTGATGATCCTATAGCATTTATCATTCAAGATGCTGATATCGGATATTTGGGTAAAGATCCATACATTTATCTGTTCGCATCTATGGGCCTCCTTGATGAGTTCAGTTCAGTTGCGTTTACAGAGCCTGATCCTGTTCGTTTCATCCGTATTGAACAAAAACCATTTATCGACATGGTGATCAATATGAGCCCAATGAAGAATACATTCTTTCTTTCCGAGGGTGCTCAGAAAATATTGATTGATCCGAGAAAGGTTTTGGACCAATTGTTGCAGTGGCCTGATCGTATATATTGGCTTGCCTATGATCTTCGTCAAGCTGACATATCTATCGATCAATTCATTACCTTGATTGATAGACAGGTCCAGTTATCATAATCACATTTGAGTCTCAAGGCTGTCGGTATACCGGCAGCTTTTTTTCCTTGATTTTTGTCTCTAAAATACTATAAGATATAGCTAAGCCCGAGTAGGGACTGTTTTTTTTGCTCCACGGCAAAAAAAGTGGCTGGTTCGTTCCCGTAGTTCAGCTCCATTAAAGATATTTCATTGGAGCGAGTGATATTCCATATCTATGGTATATTTGCTTATCTTTGAATGGGTTTGCATTATTATGTATGCTCTCGTAGTTCAGTTGGATAGAACGACTCTCTCCTAAGGAGTAAACACAGGTTCGACTCCTGTCGGGGGTAATTCATAAGGCATTGCCAAATACGGTTAATCACTGTTGGTTTTGTTTTATATCACCTTTTTATTTTTTTAATCACCCTTTTATAATGCCAAAAAAAATCACAAAAGACACCACTCCAGAATCATTCAAACTTCATGATGCTGATACTGGTTCTGTAGAAGTTCAAATCTGACTTTTGACTTCAGAGATCACTGAATTGCAAGCACATCTTGCTTTACACAAAAAAGATTTTGATGCAAAAAGATCATTGCTCAAAAAAGTTGCTAGAAGAAGAGCATTTCTTAAGTATCTCAAATCCAAAAAGTTGTCTATGTACAACACTATATCAAAATCAGTAAATGTAAAAGTATAAACTTAGCTTCTTAGAAGCAATTATGTAATAATCTTTTTATTCTCTAACGTTTTATATTGTAATGACTAATGTAAGTATAATAGAGCAATTACGCTCTGGTCAAATAATTATTCCTGTCATCAAAGAATGACAAAAAACAAAGTGAGTTGTCCTTAAAAAAATTGAAAATGGTATTTTAGTAGATTGTGGTAATAACGCGTTTACTGGAGTTATATTATCAAAAGAAGTTAAGGAACTTGAAAGATCTGGATATGAATTAGATCCAGGAAGAGAAATTGAACTTGAAATAGTTAACACTAATATCAGACATGAAGACTGACATTATATCGTATCTATAACTAAATTACTCCAATACGATGTATGGAAATCTATTATGAAGAAATTTGAAGCGGATGATGTTATTACTGTTATTCCTACTGAAGCTAACCTTGGAGGACTTCTTGTAGATATGCATGGAATCAAATGATTTGTTCCATTGTCTCAATTGGCTCCTATCCATTATCCAAGAGTTGAGGATGGTG
This sequence comes from uncultured bacterium, assembly GCA_903953935.1. Lineage (GTDB taxonomy): Bacteria > Patescibacteriota > Gracilibacteria > Absconditabacterales > Absconditicoccaceae > CAJBLF01. The sequence goes on along the minus strand of CAJBLF010000024.1, from coordinate 18,136 downwards.
ATCAAGAAATTATTTTTGAGAAACTATTAGACCTTATTGGAAAAGAACTTAGAGTTAGAATCATCAATATTGATGAAGATGAAAAGAGAATAGTTCTTTCAGAAAGAGAGGCACTCAAAGAGGAAAGAGAACGCATACTCAAGGATCTTGAAGTTGGAAAAGTATATGATGGAGTTGTAAGCTGACTTTCTTCTTATGGACTTTTTGTGACTATCGGATGAACTGTTGAATGATTGGTACATATCTCAGAAATTACGTATGGACATGTTAATAATATCGAAAAACTTTGAAGTATCGGAGATAAGATTAGTGTTAAGGTTATTGGATTGGAAAATGGAAAGATATCTCTTTCTAGTAAGAAATTGAAAGACGATCCACGAACAGCGTTGCCAAAACAATACAAGATTGGAGATATTCTTGAAGGAGAAGTGATCAGATTTGTACCTTATGGAGTATTCGTCAGAGTGTTCCAGGATATCAATGGATTGGTTCATTTGAGTGAACTTTCACAAAAATCTATCCAAAATCCTAATGAAGTAGTTAAACTTGGTCAAATTGTAAAGACAAAACTTATCTTGCTTGATCCTAAGAATAGAAAAATCTGATTGAGTATGAAGGGTATCGGTGATGATAAACAAATAGAAGCTCCTGTCAAAAAACCAGTTAAAGAAACTGTAGAAACTTCTGCACCTAAAACAGTAGAAGCGTCTGAACCAGTAGCTACGGAAAAGAAATTTGAAGGTAAATGATTGGCTTGAGTGGTAAAGAAACTCTCTGAAGAAAAGCTTGAAGATAAGGCAAAGAGAATCACTGATAAACTTGAAAAAAATCCTGAAAAAAAAGATAAGACTGTAGAAAAAGAAAAGAAACCAGCTGCTAAAAAAACTGTTAAAGAAGATAAGCCAGCTGCAAAAGCTACTACAGCAAAGAAAACAACTAAGAAATAATCAGAATATAAAAATTTCTCTACTGAAAAAAGATACCGTATGTCTCTATGACTGCGGTATTTTTCTTTATTCATGTACACTTCTTTCTTCAATGGTAATTAAGAAAATCTCTATGTTTTTCTATTTGTGATTTTCTTGTCTTACTTGTTGATTTTTTATATAATATTGCTAAAATGTCAATTAAACGAAAACAAAAAAATTAACTATATGTATATGAATACACCCCAAAAAATGATGGACTTAATTCCTTCCGATTTGTTGGAAGTTGAGTTGAATGGTGGTGATGCCCGTTTTGTTAAGGAAACTGAACATGGCGGAAATCACATTTATGTGTTTTCTGGTAAAGATTGCCCCTATCTTATGATGCAAATTGGTATCCTTCGTGAGATGTCTTTTAGACAAGGTGGGGGTGGTACAGGAAATGCTATAGATATCGATCGTTTCGATGAATTCTCTCTCTCTTCTTTACCTGCCACGTTTCCTGGTCTTTCTTATCTTAGTTCTTTGGGCCCTTTCACAGACAAAGGGTTTAAACAACTTATTGTTTGGGATCCCGACAACAAGGAAATTATAGGTGGTTATCGTTATGCCAAGATGGAAGATTTTATCAGTAAGGATCGTATGTCTATTGATTCACCAACAATCGAATTGTTTGATTGTTCTGTGGATTTTATTCGTATGTATGCTCCGTTTGCTATTGAATTGGGGAGATCTTTTGTCCAACCAAAGTATCAATTGCGTGCCGACTATGTACCGCCTAGAAAGGCCATGTATGCACTTGATAATCTCTTTGATGGGCTTGGAACATTGGTGGTTGATCATAAAGATCACGATATCCAATATTTCTTTGGAAAAGTTACCATGTATAAGACGTATAATCGTCAAGCACGAAATATGATCTTGTACTATATGGAAAAACACTTTCCTGATAATCATGGATTGGTTGTTCCCAAATCAGAATTCATTCCCCCTGGACTGAAAGATGAGATAGATCTTCTTGAGTCGATTTTTATCGGCAATACTGAACGGGAAGATAAGCAAATTCTTATCAAATCTCTGCGTGAGATCAAAGAGGGGATGCCACCACTTTTCAATAAGTATACGGAGATGTCTCCCACCATGCAAACTTTTGGTACTGCTATTAACCACCATTGTGGTGATGTAGAAGAAACCGCAATTATGATCAGGTTTTTGGATATTATTGAAAAATATAAGAAGAACTATATTTGGAACTATCTACGAAAACTTGGTCGTAACCTATGGTAATCCATATGCCACCGGTATCTCCGTGTGGCTTTTTTTATCACATAGGAATTTCAAAATAATTCCTATTCAACAAAGCTGGATAAAAACGACGTTGAACTTCTTTTGGAAGTTCCGGCGTCTTATTTTATATTTCTACGGTAATTATTTCATTGTCTGTGTCTCTAAATATGAGTTTATATGCTGTCAATTGCATGGGCTCTGTTTCTTTTGCATCACCATATAAATAATCTCCTACTATCGGTAATCCATGATGTGATAGGTGATATCTGATTTGATGTGTTCTTCCTGTCAGTATTTCAAGATTGAAAGTAATTGTTTTCTCTGTTTTTTCTACTATTTCCATGATTTTAGTGATTCATATTTTGCTTATGGTATGCGGTAACTTTGCTATTACAGGTTCTTGAATTGTATAGGGTAATTCATGAATTCATTCTATGAACTTTTCTCCCTCAGAGGTAAGATGTGCTGTTGCTCTATAAAATTTTTTTAATTCAGTTTGTTCCTTATCATCTATGTTTTTGCTTTCTGATTTTGCTTGAAATAATTTTTTAAAATGTTCTAGTCATTTTTCTGTTTTTGCGATAATCATGAGTCCATCCGTGTTTTTGTCGAGTCTGTGAAGGAGTCCTGCTCTGATGAAATTTCAGATAGTTGGTAGATTTTTATAAGTATGATATAGAAATCCAACTACTGATGGTTCATGTACTTCTCGAACGGTTTTGGGATGTGAAAGTACTCCTTTGGGTTTGTTGATAATGAGATAATCATCTTTTTCAAGTATGACAGGAATATGTATTTTCGGTGCCTCATCTAATATTACAGGAGAGAGATATCTTTGTATATCATCAATTTCTATATTATCGTTGTTTTTTAATTGATATGATTTTTTTACTATTTTATTGTTTACTTTGACGCCTCATCTGGAGATGATGTGATGAAAAAAATTTCTGGAATAGGAAAATTGCTTACTCAATCGAGTATCAATTCTTTTTCCTTCTGAGGCCCCTGTTTCTTCGTATATTGTCATATATATAGCCTTATACCTAGGTAAATAACATTATTGTATAATTTTTTTCTAAAAAAACAAGGGTATTCCCCATATTTATATATAAAAACAGGGGGTAAAATTTGCAAAACTCAGAAAAAAGGATACAATTAACTATGGTTTTATATTGTAACCTATTTCGATGGAACCCAATCAAGTTAATCCATCTCCAGAAAACACATGAATTCCTCAAGGTATCCCTACATGAGTATTTGTTCCTAACAATCAAACACCTGTAGCACCAGCACCTTGATCACAAGCACCTGTTGCAGCTGCACCTGTTGTGCCAACTCCAACCATAGCAAAAGAATGACCTTTGGATAGAATATTCAAATGACTTGCTAGATTTTTTGCTAGAATTATGGGACAACCAGATCCTATTACGGGAGCACCAAATATTGCTTCACAAGCTCTTCAAAAATCAGAAAATATTGTAGGAAAAGTTCGAGGCGCAGCAAATCAAGCTGTCACTACGGCAACTAATGTTGCAAATCAAGCTGTTACTACAGCAACCAATGTTGCTACACAAGCTGCTCAGCAAGTACAACAGATTATTCCTCCTCCAGCTCCACAATCGGCTCCTACTGTAGCTGCACCTGTTGCACCAGCTCCAGCTGCTACACCCGTAGTAGAGGTTCCTCCTCAACAAGTTATTGAACAACCTAAATAGTATTTATTATTTCTCTTATATAAAAAAGCTGAAACACGAGTTTTCGGTTTTTTTTAATATTTCTTATATTTTTGCATCTGGTATAATATGCTGTATCTGATTGTTTTTGTTGTATACATATGTATAATTTTTTTGTTTTTTTTATATCCAATAACTGCTATGAAAGAAGAAACAACACATCATATATTCCCCCAAGATGAAAGAGATACCTACAATGTTCATATCAAAGAAAATAAGATTTCTATGCATAGGAAACGTCATGATGCATTGCATGTTCTTTTTGATAATAATCTTCCAAAAGAGCAACTTTCTCAGTTATTAGCATTGAATACATCGGTAATCGCTCCCGATGTGCTTCAAGCTTTGCATGACATATTAGCACTCTCTGAAGAAGATTTTTATATCCCTGAAGTACTGATACGTAAACAATAAAAAAAACTGAATCGTAGTGACTCAGTTTTTTCTATTGTATTTATTTTTCTTCTTTTAATGCCTGTATCAGACCTTCTATTTCATCCATAAATTCCTCATCTTTATCAAGTTCGTTTTCACGAATCAGCTCCATTACCCATTGTATTTTTTTTTGTTTTTCTTGTATTTTCTTGATGTCTTTGGCATCTATGATGCTTATATCTATTGGTTCTGGTGTAGTCATTTATTGTATATTAGTATCTAAAATGATTTGTTTAAGCACTTTTACTTCTGGATAATCATGTGTTTCTCCAGGGATTTCTTTACAGATGAAAGCCGGTGAAAGTGATCACAACTTTTCTGCTATTGTTGTGTATCCTCACGCAGGATCATTGGTATGTTGTATTCGCACTATCGGGCAGGTAAGCTTCTTAAGATATTCTTTTATAGGAAACGAATGTAATTCGCTAAATCCAAGAGGAAATCAGACAAAAACACATTGTTTGATAAATATATCTTTTTCTATCATGGTTTTGAGTGCAAGTAAGCATCATAATGATTTACAAAACAAGATGATGTTTCCTGAAATTTCTTTGAGATAATTATATAACTCGTTGCATTCATATTCTAGATCCATGTTTCATTCTCATGTGTTCCAATGACGATATATTTGAATATGTGTCGTATCATAGAAGGGGAGAAGTTCTTGATTTACTTCCTGAATCCATGATTTATTGTGTATGTTGTTTCCTCATAAGAGAACTAGTGTTGTCATGCGGAGAGAGAAGGAATAAATATTATAAGCTAAATCCTACCTTCTTATATACTTCTTTTATTTTTTTGTTTGCTAATTCATTTACTTTCTTGGTGTTCTGTTCCACTAGGTCTATGATTTCTTGGTCAGATATCTTTGCATATTTTTCTTGGATGGGTCGCACAAAAGCGATAATCTTTTCGTACAATTGATCTTTTGCTTCTTTATAACTCAGTCCTCATGCTTGATATCTTTTTCTTAATATTTCGTCTTCTTCTGGTGTTAAAAACAACTTACATATGTTGTAGACGTTGCATTCATCAGGATTTTTTGGTTCTTCGACGGTTTGTGTGTTTGTCGGAATCTGTTTAACTCTTTTGAGAATTGTCTTTTCGTCATCGAGGAGTCAGATATAATTGTTGTATGATTTGCTCATTTTACGACCATCTATACCCATAATCAATCATACTTCTGGTTTTATATAGGGTTCTGGTATTTTAAATGTTTCACCGAAAGCATTGTTAAATTTCATGGCGATATCTCTTGCATACTCTACATGCTGTTTCTGATCTTTTCCTACAGGCACAATATCTGCATCATAAAGCAAGATATCTGCTGCCATCAAAATTGGGTAACAGAATACTCCAACATTGATTTCTTTTGCTCTTCATTTGTCCAATGCTTCTTTGTATGAATGCATTCTTTCCATGAATCCCATGTGAGTTATGCAGGTCAAAATCCAATTGAGCTGTGCGTGGCCTGGAATCTCAGCTGGATTGTAAATTAAGAATCTTGATAAGTCAGCTCCACATGCTGCATAAAGTTTTAATATATTTATTGCATTTCTTCTGAGTGCAATAGGATCTTGCACGCTATTGAATGAATGCATAATTGCAAGAAAAAAGAAAATTTCTGCATCAGGAAATTTCTCAGCAAGTTCAAGCATAGGTTTTACTGCTCAGAAATAATTTCAAATGTGAATCTGATAATCAGTCGCTTGAAGTCAGGTTAATATCCTCATAATTCCCTTGATATATAAGTAAAAATAGCTTGTTTTTATGTGTACTGTTTTGGTGAGCTAATTCAATTCATAATTGTATATTTTGACTTGCATTGGAGGAGTAAATATATATATACATCACACGCCTGTGAAAGCAGGATATTTTGTCTTTATACTGTTAAAACATATTGGGGAATCGTCTAACGGTAGGACAGCGGACTTTGACTCCGTCAGTCTAGGTTCGAATCCTAGTTCCCCAAAATAAATAAACTAACAACTTACAATTAATAACTAACAATAAAAAGAATCAATAATTGTTAGTTGTTCACTGTTAATTATTAGTTGGATGGTAGTGCGGGATAGAGAAACGGTATCTCGTTGGGCTCATAACCCGAAGATAGGTGGTTCGACTCCATCTCCCGCAACCAAAAAAAATATATAGATTCGAGAGTATAGTACTGATCGGGAGTAGCTTAGCTGGTAGAGCGTCTGACTCTGAATCAGGAGGTCCTAGGTTCGAATCCTAGCTCCCGAGAATCCACCCATGCCGGGGTGATGGAATGGTAGACATGCTTGGCTTAGAACCAAGTGCCATACGGTGTGCAGGTTCGAGTCCTGTCCCCGGTAATAGATAATACATTATTTTAAGTTGAAAACACTGTCTGAATTCTTATAGCTTAGTTCATTGAAAAAAACAGACATTCCGAGGTAGCTCAGTTGGTAGAGCAAATGGCTGTTAACCATTGGGTCGTGGGTTCGAGTCCCTCCCTCGGAGTATAATCTACATATTACGTAAACTTTATACCTTTATACATCATTACATGCCAATTACAAAATCAGCAAAGAAAGCCGCTAATAGATCTCTTGTATTCCAAAAAAGGAATAATGAATTTAAACTTAGAATGAAAATGGCGATCAAAAAATTCTTGAAAAGCATAAATAAGAGTGAAAAACTCTGACAAGAAGAACTCGCTAAAGTTTATAAGTTTATCGACAAATGCCAAAAGGTAGGTGTCATCAAAAAAAATACTGCAGCGAGAAAAAAATCAAGAGTTGCAAAAGCATTCGCTAAACAAACAGCTTAGCGATGCTGGTATGCCGACTTAGCTCAATTGGCAGAGCAATCGCCTTGTAAGCGATAGGTTATCGGTTCGATTCCGATAGTCGGCTCCATTAAAATTAATGAAAAATGGATGATGAAAGATGAATAATGAAGGAAAATATATAAAGAAAACCAACATTATTAATTATTCATTGTTAATTATTAATTTGTTTTGGAGTGGTAGTTCAGCTGGTTAGAACGCCTGCCTGTCACGCAGGAGGTCGAGGGTTCGAGTCCCTTCCATTCCGCCATTATTAACCAATTCTATCCGTCAGATTGGTAATCTGGTCTCATCGTCTAACGGTTAGGACAGAGGACTTTCAATCCTCCAATCGGGGTTCGATTCCCCGTGGGACCGATTAAAAAAACATTATTTTACAGCCAAAAATGTTATGGGTGATTAGCTCAGTTGGCTAGAGCATCTGCCTTACAAGCAGGGGGTCATAGGTTCGAGTCCTATATCACCCACCATATAAAAAAATTTTTAATTTATAATTTTCAATTTTCAAACATTGATTTTAAAATTAGAAATTGTACATTAGAAATTATTGTATGGGTCTATAGCTCAGTTGGTTAGAGCAATCGGCTCATAACCGATTGGTCGCTGGTTCGAGTCCAGCTAGGCCCACCAAAAAAATAACTATCAAAGTTAGCCATTAAATTTGCGGGTGTAACTCAATTGGCTAGAGTGCCTGCCTTCCAAGCAGACTGTTGCGGGTTCGAGTCCCGTCACCCGCTCCATGAAAACTCCTTTCATCGGAGCTTTTTTTGTTTTGAAAAAAACTAAATAACTTTTGTCACTTTAGCTTTATAAATTTCATGATAAAAGTATGATGGTATCATAGATATTTATTCTCTTAGTATACAGATATGTATAATGATAATATTTTTTTTCGTATTTTTGCTTTGGCATTGGTTGTTGTCATAGCTATGAGTATATTCATACTTATTGTTTGGAGATGAAGTGTAATGTTTGGTTTTTCTTTTAAACCTATAACTATTTTTTTTGTTGCTTTAGGACTCTTGCTTTTGCTTATGCTTGGCTTCTTCTTGAGTATGTCTTCTCTAGCTATTATTCAAATTCTTTGACTCGTTTTTATAGGTATTATCTATGTTTTGTGGTTTCTCTGTCCATTGTTGTTTGTTAACGATATTGTTTCTTTTTTCTATAAAATTCCTCCAATGGTAATGATGGGGGTATCGTTTTTATGGTTATGTTTTTGATTATATTATGGTACTGTTCATGTTCAGATTACCCCACTTATGCTCACAAGTAATCGCATTACTCAAGACCATAACATAGTGTTTATTAGTGATCTTCATGTCGAAGCAATACATAATCGTCAATATGTACAAAAAATAGTTAATCGTATCCAAGATCTTCAACCAGATTTTGTTGTGATTGGATGAGATTTGATGAATACTGCTAATACTTCCTATGTAAATGCTTTATTGCCCTTTAATCAACTTACTGTTCCTGTCTATGCGACCTTAGGAAATCATGATCATATCTGAGATGCTGATGCTATTCCTGCTATTACTCAAAAAACTAAGATTATTGTGTTGAGAAATGAGAGTATTGATATAGGTGATCTTCAACTTGTAGGTATTGATGATAAAAGTTATCGATCAGGTAAATCATTGTCTATGATCTTGAAAGAAAGCGGTATGGTTGATAATAAAAAATTTACTCTTTTGATTTCGCATCAACCACAAAAGTTAGATAAGTTAATCTGATATCCTATCGATTTACAACTTGCTTGACATACCCACAATGGACAGTTTTTCCCCTTGTCCCTGGTTATTAGATTCTTTAATGACTATGCATATGGTACATATCGTCTGGGTGATATGACTGCTTTTGTTTCTCAATGAATTGGCTCATGGTGAGCTTCGTTTAGGTTATGAACTCAACGCGAAATTGTTCTTGTTTCTTTGAAACATAGCAATACTCAATAATCTTATTGTTTTGTTTACCAAAAAGCTGGACCATGCGTATCCAGCTTTTATATTTTTTGTTGTTATTTATTGGCTCAAGCTTTCTCCAAATGTTATTGTTTCTGGTGTTGGATTATCGATATTTGGATTTGGTCAGGTTCTGAATGGGAAATCTTCTGGAATATAATATCCTTTTATCTGACTCAAACACTTCAAAACGTTTGTTTGTCGGTTGATTGGACTGGATGCATAAATCTTTCCATCTTTGTTTCCGTATCTAGAAAGTTGATTGATGGTATGATATGCTCACAAGAAGGCATTATTTAACGTCAAAGGAATGGCTCTTGCTCATGCATATGCAGAGTAGAATGGAACTCTATCTCCACGATCGTTGTTTCCTACGTTACCGATGTTTGCATTTGTGCTAAGATATCTACCCAAGGTACTCTCTGCAAATGCAATACAAATTACCATATCTTTATCGATATTTGTCCCTTTTACGACATCTTCCCGGAATGCTATCTGTTTATATATTCCTACTCCATATCTTCCTAGGAATTGACTTTCTCTCTCAAATAAGGTCTCTCCTGTCATGAGTTGTAATTTTGTAATATCAATAGGTCTGACGTATTTGTCTCTGAGATATTTTATCTGATAACCATCAGGCAATACTTCTTTTTCTTTTACGATACTTGCATCTAATATATCAAATGGATCCATTGCAATACCATCTTTGAAAATTTCGAATGTAAGATTAGCTCCTTTGGATATGAACCCTGCACCTCTTGTACCTGGTTCTCATCAACTATATCCTATGAATTGTCCTCTCCTTACAATATCTCCTGGTTTGACGACTGTCTTGTTGAGATATTGATAGATGGTAACATATCCATCTTTGTGTACTATCATTGCTCGATTGATTCCTATTTCATCATTATCTGCGACAAAATATACGATACCATTGCGGGCTGCATATACTGGTGTTCCTTGTTCTGCTTTTATTTGTATCCCTACATGAGGTACTCCGTATTCTTTTTGAAAGTTGATATCACCAAAATAGGTCTGTATCTGTTCAATAGGGTAGAGTGGTCGTGCTAATGCATATGTATCATTATCGTCTTCCATCTTATTGAGTAATGATAACTTTTTCTCCATGTCAAAATCGGTAGCATAGACTCATTTCTTTATTTCTTTTACGAATTCCATTGTTTTTTCATATACCCCCTTTGTGCTTTCAAAGAAATTATTGATGGTCAATTGTCTTTTTGTAGAGTCATTGTTGTAGAGTTTCATAAATTGTAAGAGATAATTTTTTTTCTGTTGTAATTTTTCTATCTCGATTTGATATTGTACTATAGCTTCTTTGGTCTTGGTTTTGAGGTCATTTAGTTTTTTAATGGTTTCAAGCTGTACTTCTTCGTTTTCTTGAAAATTACCCATCAAATCATTGAGCTGTAGCATCATTGATTGTACCATATAGTCATTGGCAAGCGTAACGGGAATGTTATCAGAATTGATTAATAATTTTAATTCATCTATACTATTTGTGTCCTTATTATAGAGTTTGTTATCCATCTTATAGATAAAATTTGCAAAATCCTCTATGTATTGTTTTGTATCTACCATACCTGATCTTGAATATTGAATGTCTTTGTATGTCAGAACCATAAGCTTCTTATAACTTGTTATCTTTTGTAATTGTTCGCTAATCATATCTGTCGTTTGGTTTATCGTTTGAATTACATTAACAATTTCTTTTCTTGTCGCTCTATATGCATCAGAAATGGTATTATCTCCAGATCTTTCTTTCGCATCTAATGAATACAATTCTTGGATAACTTGATCGAGATTCCTCTTGAGGCTCTGCATATCATTTGTGGCGTTTTGTACGTCAAAATCACTCACATCGGCAACGGTAGTGTTTGCTGTTTGTGCCACACAGAAGTTTATACTTCCTATGAGAAGAACTACACCTACTAGTCAAAGTTTCTTTTTCATCAATATGGTCGAAGGATATAAATCTTTATAATTATATGCAGATATCCTAAAAATAACTAAAAAAACACACGTTAGGTGTGTTATTATACTTGACAAACTATTTCAAATATATGCTTTATTAGCAGATTTTTAGCTTTTGTTTCCCAGGTGGCTTTTGGATATGTCAGAAGCATCAAATTTTTTGATGAAAAACGGCATCAATAATAGGACAATTCCAAAGAAAAAGAAGGTTATCTTTATACCAACCCTTTTGCTTAGATAATCCGACGCAATCATAATTACAAAAATAATAACACTTGTCATAATCCCATAGGCTACTGATCCATATTCTTTTCTATGATCGTCCCCAATATGGAAAAAGTATCTTCCTTCTAGAAGATTTACTGCGATTCCAAAGAAAATACCGATAAGAAATCAGGAAATATTGAGTGTTATATAATATTCGTATTTACCTATGATATGTGGGAAGTAAATTGTGGTGAGTCCAAAAATTATTGTGAAGATTATTGCTATAGTTCTTCTTCTTCTCAGAAAAAACATCGAGATAGCATGACCTAAGATTGCACCTATAAATGACATAATGATGATAGTAACCGATCACTTGGGGGTTTTTTCGAAGATATCAATCCCTATTTCCAACATCTTTTGCACTATGGCTGTAGAGATGGCTCGCAATACTCCTATAGGTAAGAGCAATCGAACATATTTCTTAATGATTCATCGGATGTTGGGAAGTGAATGTTTGAATGTTTGTAAAAATGGTTTTGTTTCAAAATGTGTATCATAATTCATCATCATCGTCAAAATAGTAGAAAATACTAACAATGCAATAATGATTTGAAATCAATTGGTTCATCGTTTTGAGAATACAAGGAATCCTAAGTAACTTCATAAGAGTATTCCTGCCAAAATAGCGATATTTATTATACCATTTATTTTGGCTTCTCATCAATCTGTTCTTTGTATTTCTATACTCAAGATAATCGATTTGATAATCAATCGTAAACTATATGCAAATCCTATGCTACTTATTAACAATACAAATACTCGAAAGGGATAATATCCGACTATATGTCCTATAGATACACATCCAATTGCGATCAATCATCAGAATATGGTGATGTTCTTTTTACGAAATGAATACGCGAGTGATGATCAAACTAAATAAGCAATCATGCCTCATAAACTTAAATATCCTGTTATTGCTTCCAATGATATATGTGCGTCTTTGAGATAGGATCGAAGAAAAAATTTAAGCATAGAAATAAATACACTTCGAAGGAAGGTTATTGTTATAAATAAAATCAAATTCTTGTGTTTCATGTATTGCTTGTTGATGTGATTAAACAGGTGAAAATATCTTTTTGTATGCTTGTGCTATTTTTGTGTATTCTTTGTCCTCTATTCGTTTACGGTTTTCTGATTGTTTTTGACTTTCTATCTGTACTCCTATGTCTGGTAAGAGATGAAAGTGGAGATGATTGATAGATTTGTTTATATTAGGGTCTTTTACTAATCCGTCTCTGAGAAGTAAGCTGACGTCTTTATGCTTTTTATGAAGTTTTTTTGTTCGTATATCTACTAATCTGTGCATTTCCAATAGCTCTGCATGAGTAAGTGTTATCAAAAGGTTTACATGTCTTCTTGGTACGATTAATAGGTGGTGTTTTGTGTAAGGTGCACGAGCCGGAATCACAAAAAAATGTTTTCCCATTTGTAGGATGTGTTCTGGTTTCTCATGACAGAAAGGACAGGTATGTGTCTGTTCCAATTTCTTTACAACGGTTATATATTTCATCATATAGTATGAATAAAAAATCTGATAGAATGTATAGTAAAAAACCACCATGTAATTGCAAATATAGATTTGGTATTGAGAATGGAGTATGGAGTATGAATAGTATTAAAGTTCTATTGTCTGGTCTCGGATATCCATCTGTTGAATTTGTTGGCTATGGGTTATAGTATAAAATTTTATCTCTCTTTGTTTGACGAAATCTTCTAGCATATCAGCTACCTTACCAACCGTGTCTGCATCGAGATTGTTGATAGTCTCGTCTAAGAAAAGAATAGGGGAGTTGATATATGAAGAAATCGCTAACATTCGTACAAGTTTCAAAATGATTCTTTGTCCTCAACTTAAGCTCTTTGTGTCTCTTTCACCTTTTTGGTCGATGATTTTGGCTTCTAGTTCTACTTTATCTCCATCGTTTTTTAGTTGTAAACTAATCTGATAGTCTACTATCTGTGCCAAATAACTATTTATTATGTCATTTAAAACTGGTAAATGATCTTGGAGAACCAATAGTAACAGTTCTTTGGAAAAAATAGTATATAGATTTCCCAATATTGTCTCTTGTTCTTCTAGTTTTTGTCTTTCCAATTGATGTTGTTTGAATTCGTTTACGAGCATATCGATATCGTGATGATATTGCTTCATTGCTTCATGGTTTTTTTCTAGAAGTATTGTTGTAGTGCTCTCTATTTTTTCTTTTTCTTGTTCTATTTTTTTTTGTTCTTGCTCTTTTTCTGCTATTATAGTGATAGTATCGTTTGTTTGTTTAGCTAAGGATTCTTTCTGAATAATTGCTTTTTGTAACTTATTTTTCCACTCTTCTACTTGTTTTACTTCTTGTTCTAATTCATTGATTTTTTTGTCTAATTCTTTTTCCTCTTTGTCTTGGCTTGTGTATATACTATACAGTGATTCTATCTCTTTGTATTTGATGTCGTTTAAAAATTTTTTTATACTTTCAATAGATTTTTCTGCTTCTTTCTGTTGGTTTTCTAATGATTCAATTGTTTTATTTTCCTGTTTTGTTTCTCTAGTGTTCAATGATTTGATTTCTATCTGCAATTTTTTTATTGTCGTTTCAATCTGTTGTTGTTGCTCAATATAAGTTTTTTTTTGTTGGTCTAATTGGTCGAATGTTTTTTTGTTGATAATTTTGATAAATGGGCATGGTTCCTGTATTTTTTCGCAAGCAAATGTCGCTTGAATATCAATATTTTTCTCTAGTTCTTGAAGTGTATCCAAAATGTTTTTTATCTGATTTTCTTGATCGGTTATTTTTTCTTCGAGATGTTTTTTCTGTGTTTCAATCTTTTCTGCTTCGTTTTTTATTATTAATTGTTCGTTTTTTATCTGTAATTGTATATTTTTAATTTCTTCACTTCATTTTTTTCCTTCATTGATAAACTTTTGTATTAAGAAATAGCTATTTAGCACTGTTATATCTCATTCTTGTTGAATATCTGTTTCATTTCATTGTTGTTGTACAAAATTTCGAATTTCTTTTTTGGGGAGTTGCTTTTCGCTATTGTTCTGATTGTTGATTATTTCTTGTTTTTGTTTTTTTAATGCTTCTATCGCTTTTTCGTCGATATTTTCTATTTTTTTCTGTATCATTGAAATGCTTGTAGAAAGCTCTTTTTCTGATGTTTGTTGTTCTTTGTGTTTTTTTTGTTCTTGAGCTATGTCTTTTTGAATTGTTTCTAACTGATGCATTAATTTCTGTTCCTGTGATTTTTTATTGTCGATATGGTTTTGAAGATTTTGTTCTCGATCAGTAGGAAAATCTTTGAGTGAAAAATCAGTTATCTGTATTTTTTCTTCTATCATTTTTCGTTCATCAAAAAATTGCTGATATGCCCCTGTGTTGATAGCATTGTGTAATAATTCTTTTGTGCTGTTGAACGTAGAAAGGTAGTTCTGGATATTGTTTTTTAATTTCTCATCGTATTTGGAAATATCTGTTGTTGCTTTGATTTTGTATCGGATTTCTCTCTTTTTGTCAGCCAAAACCTCTTTGGCTTCATCGATACCCATCAGATTAAATACGTTTTTCAAAATTGTTAGTCTATCTAGTGGGGTAAGTTCGAAAATATTGTCAGAATCCTGCATTAAAAAAATAGTATTCATGATTACTTCTCTTGGTGGTAAGAAGTTTTGTAGGTTTTGTTGAAGATCTGTCTCGTTTTTGAAGCTAATTTCATCTCGCTTGAGTCCGGATTGTTTTTTTAATATATCTTCGATATCAATATCGTTTTCTAGTGGTTTGTGCTGATTGAAATCTGGTAAAGTTCATTCCAAGGTATAGAGTTTTGATTCACATGAGTCCTTGGATTTCCCCTTTTTTATGTTTCTTATAATCAAATATACTGTTTGATTAACTTCGCATATGATCTTTATATATCCATCTTTGGATTTGGTATTTAATATGTTTCTCGAGCTATATTTGTATAATCCATAGATTGGCCCATCAAAAAATAGAAAGCTTTTTCCTGATCAAATAGGTGCCTTTATAAGCATTTTTCCGCTATTGAAAAAAACGCTCAAGAGTTTGTCCTGAAATGGTCATATGTTTTTGTAGGAAATGGCTATGAGATTGAGCAACTCGTTTGTTTAGCTAAATAAATGCTTTTGTAAGCATAAAAAAATATCTTTCAAAAACAACTATTTATTAAACGCTCCGCTGGGCTTACTTTTGGCATTGCCCCAAAAGTAAGCAAAAACGCTAGCCAGATGCAAAGCCAATGAACTGTCGTTTCAAAATGATAGGCTTACCATCTTACCTTCAACCCACGGTGAACTACCGTGGGACCCATTTCGGTTCGTTCGATTTTATTGCTTCGAATATGGGGAGTGTCGTGTCATGCATCTGGCATGGGCATTTTGGTAGTTGAATATATTTTTTTTGTTCTGTCAAGTCATACTAGGTGTATAAGGTTAGCTTTTTTTGGTGTTCTAAGGATTTACGAGTATAATGTATATGAATTATGAATTTGAAAATCATTATTTACTATTGTTTGTACTCTATGTATTGATTGCACGAACACCATACTGTTCATCCCAAAAAACGTTCCTTTTTGCATGAGACAAGAACTTTTGCGATTTTTTTTGGTGCTGTTTTTGTTTCTATCCTGGTATTTACTAATTTGGAACTTTTTTCATATAGTTTTCGTTCGTTATTTGAACAAGAAATTCATCCTACAGCGCCTATTAGTACGTCTATTGTTTCTGAAGATGGAAATATTTCTACTATTGTCGATACTGCACAAAAAAATGATATAGAAATCCAATGATTACTCAAAAACTATCAACAGACTACTGATGCTAATACATTGACTCCGTCTACAGAAGAGATTCTTCAATCTCATTTGATGGATTATAATTTTTCATTTAATACGGTTCCACCAGTAGATAGAATTATTATTCCATCATTGGGACTTGATGTACCTATTGTTACCAATGAAAATATGGCACCTACAGATTTTGCCAAAGCTGATTTTGATAAAGAACTTGAAGAATGAATTGTGAAATATCCAACAACTCCAGCTCCTGGAGAAGAAGGAAATACGTTGTTGTTTGGCCATACAAGTTATGTGGTTTGGAAAACAAATCCGTATGGAACTATTTTCAAAGATCTTCCTAAGCTTAAAGATAGTACATTAATTCAAATTTTACGAAAAGGAAAGTTATATGAGTATAAGGTTGTCGATTTGTTTATTATAAATCCAAAACAGGTAAATGCTCAATATATGACGTATCAAAATGCTGGTGGTAGCTATGTTACCTTGATGTGATGTTATCCCTTGGGTACTGATAGTAAGAGGATTATGGTAGTAGCGAAACTCATTTAATATATCTTTATTAATGTAAAAAGCCCCCGGACATTCCGGAGGTTTTTTGTCTTTTTATAGATACTATGCGTATGTTATAGCCATCTTAGAATGCCCATTTCTTTTGTTTTGACTAACATTACAGCAAATTGCTGATTGTTGGCAAACAATAGTTTGTCGATGCTTTTTTTTACGTTTGTGTCTATTATTCCTTCATCCACCTCTATGATGAGTAATTGCGAATTCTTTGCTGCGTATTTGAGAAGATTCTTTTCAAAGTTGATTGTTTCTCTTGCATAAATGATTTCGTATTCAATTCCCTCATGGGTAAGATGTTTTGTAATGTTGTATAGGACAGTGCTTGATATACTGTCTTTTTCTCTTTGTCCTGTATTCTTTACAAACACATGAACCTTTGTTCCAAATTTTTGATGTATTTTTTTTACCCATCGTATTTTTTGGATCTTATTCTCTTCATCTACCGCTATCGTTATCTCTCCGAAATCACTAAATTTGACTTTGGGTGGAATAAGAATGACTGGTATATTGCTATGGGCAGCTATGCTCCACATGGTTTTGCCAAATACCTTTTTAAGAAAAGATGTTTTTTCTTGCCCAGTTCCCATAAGGATAAATGCTGCATTTTCCTTTTTCGCAATATCATTTATGGATTGTACCCAAGATGTCTCTTCTGTGGTATATGAGATTTGGACATCATACATACAAGATCTGCCGCTATGAATAGCTACCATTTTGTTTTTTGCTTCGTCTACCATTTGATCAAATTCTCTTTGAAATTTTTTGTCAAATTTTCCTAGAAAATAAAAAACCAGATCTCTGGCTGTTACTTTTGCTAGATTGGCTGCATAGTCGATAGTGTTTTGTTTTTGTTCTTTGTTTTCGTGTTTAACGTCGATGATTGCAAACACCTTTTTTCTTGATTTTGTCATAAATTTTTTCTATTTTTATTTTTGTGAAGTCACTCTATACATATTTTCTAACTAAAAGCAATTGTTTTGCTGTCTGTTTGGATTTTGATTGTTTTTTTAAGAATTATATTTTGTTGTATATGTTCTTCTATGATGTATTTGAGTATAAAAAAATCCCGGGATACCCGGGTACTTCTTACTTGTTTTTTGCAGTAATAAAACTTCCAATAATCAGACAGACACCTCCTATTCCTCCCATAATACTCCATGTTGATGTGCTCAATATGAGGTAATTGACGATGCCAGCAAATCCACAGAGGCTGATTACCAATGTCAAATAAACATTGATATTCTTTAATTTTTTTTCGAGTACAATGATGACGCCAAAGAATCCTACTATTTGCAGTATTGTACAAATTGCAATAAGTATTTCTATTTTTTTCATTTTATTTTT
>CAJBLF010000023.1 GCA_903953935.1 uncultured bacterium | reverse complement strand
AGTACCTGAATATGTCGCTGGTGCTCGTGTACTTCCTGTTGTATACATACATGTTCCCGTATTTAATCATAGATTATCACTTACCGCTCCACTGATATCTATTATTCATTTGTAGTAATTATTCAAAGCAACAGACATACCTGTCACTCAACTAGATATATATGCTTGTCCTACTATAGGAGGTATTGTTACACAAAGGCTTCAGCTGTATATGTAATTATCTTTACACATATATTCACAGGTGTTGGCAATTAAGATTCCATCGTCATAATATGATCAGGTGGTTGGTATCCATGATGTTCCATTCCATGTTTGATAGACAATATATCAAGTTAATCCATTGATAAATACCCCATTAGGATCTGCTATATCCTGACAGGCAGCGCTTACTTGTTCTGGTGAACATCACTCTTCTGGCGTAGTAAGAACATATTCTCCCGCTACATTTATATATCATATCATAGTGTCTCAGTTTGTATTGATAACTTTATTCATAGTACCTGTTCAATTTACCATACCACTAGATACCTCTATATCAGTTTCTCGTATTCAACCACTATAGTATGCTCAGTATATTTTATCATCAACAAAACTTTCATGAAGAGCTCGTATTCCTCACAATTTACTTTCTCGTATAGTAGGACCATAATCTATGGCTCCATGAATAGTCAATCATGATCGATACTGTCGAGTGCTTCCATTATATTTTGCTACTCAAAAATTGTTTTGCATGGTAGTTACTCGAAGATTTCCTAGAGAATCTACTACCCCTGCTTGATATGCATAACCTGCAGCTATATTAGCTAACCCATTGGTTCCATCAAAATATCGATTAGTTAAATTACCCGTACTCGACAAATAGGTTATCAAGAGTTTGCTTGCGTTATGTCAAATCCGATACGTACCTCAAACATTATCTACTACTGATGATGCTCAATTAGTATAGGTCTTACTTAGTGTATACTTTATTCGCGCTCAATTTTCATATATATACATATAATTCGTTCCACCAAACACTACTCTTCAGTTTTTATCTAGTATCCATCATCCGTCCGTATTCGCAGATGGGAATGTACCTGTAGACCAATTTTGGGTCATATTATTACGGATTTGTCGTGTACCAGCTACAGCACTCAATAGATATAAGTTATTTTCATAATCTGTTATTATTCTTGGCTTATCTCATGTAAGCATTGCTATCTGTACTCGAGAACTACCTGTAAGTTCTTTTATCGTTTTTGGTGTAGTGTTATACACTCAATAATATGCATATGGATTATTGCTTGAATCTAACCACAAACCAAGTGATGAATCTGAAGTTAATGTGTAATCCGATACTCCCGTCCAATTTACTAATACTAGTCCTGTTGAAGATGTTTTCTTTACTTGCATCTTATTTCATTCACCTATATAAGAAACCCACACATTTCATTCAGTATCCAGTATGGACCTGAAAGTAAGTGAACCAAGTGTTATCTGCCCAAGATTTACCTCCATAGCTCATACTCGTGTAAAGTTATTATCACAGGCATATTCACAAGTGTATTGATTAGGGGTATTATCCTCATAATATGCTCCTGATGTTGGTTCTCGACCAGGTATCTGATAATTCCGATTTTGAGTAATATTATATGTTGTTACTCATCCATAATAATGAGCATTAGCTGGTAAAAGTTCACAAGCAACTATTTGACTGTTTATTAATGAAGTATCTGTTTGAAAGTGTGTAGAGAAATTTGTTCCAGAATATATTTGTGTTACTATGCGTTTGGTTCCATCTCATGATAATAGATAGATGCCTGTACTTGTGTTTATACTTTGTCAAATCTTATATGCGAAGATATCTCAAAATAATGAATAATTACTTATCCATGTTGCGTTAGCTAGACCAGTAACGGTGAATAATCACGTTGTATATGAACTTGAAGCTATTCATGAAAGTGATCATGTATATCTAGTGATAGATGATCAAATGTATTTTGTTACGTCAAATATTCATCCTGTCTGAAGTGTTGATCCTGTATAATATACTGGTTGTGTTTGTAGCAAGATACCACTACCATACGAGTGTTTGTCTGTTGTTTTTCCTAGATATGTTGATTGTGGTCACATTATTCACGTTCGAAGACCTGTCCATGAAATTAAATAATTGTTTATTGTATTGATCGGATTGGTAACGTATTCCCAAGAAAAAATTCCTGTAGTTATTAATTCTCCTACGGTCCATCAAACTGAATTGAATGTTCCCGTTATTAAATTTGTTGTTGTACCAGTTATATTGCTTGATTTGTTTCCGAATATAAACGATGTACCATAATATTTCCCACTAGTGGAGTTGCTATCAATATTTATTCCTATGTCGTTATTATATATCTTACTATTGTTTATGTTTGTGTTCGGACTATTTGTTATATATATTCCTCCACTTGCATTATTAAAAAATTGGCTGGTGTTCATGCTTATCATACAAGCTGATATATATATTCAATAATTATTGTTATAGAATTGACTATTATTTATGCTGTTGTAAGAACTTGAAGTCCCCGTTATTCCAATACTGTTGTTGTAAAATTGACTATTGTTGATTGTGTTGTTAGATCAAATAAGCATATGTATTCCTTCTGTGTTATTATAGAATTGACTATTACTTATATATCCGTTGTTGTCGTTGTATAAGCGGATTCATACTGTGTTGTCTTGTACTCTCACCATATTAAAACTATTATTTTGATTGCTTAAAAGCTGTATTCCGTAATAGTTGTTCATTGGTGTGTGTCATCATCCAGCTCAGTTTCCACTTCCGTTAATTGTTATGTTATCAAAGATGACGTAATTTTTTGCGTTTCCGTAAAACATACCATTCGTTGCGTAAGTGGTACTATAGAAGGTGGTTCATGTACTTTGACTACTGATTATTGCGCTGCATGATGCTAATGTTATGCTTGTTGTTCCTGTAGAAATCTGTCAGGTAAGTACATAAATAGTGTTGGATGCTAGGGTAGTAATATTCAAATTTCCTGTTTTGATTACTGTTATTTGTGTTCCACTACATTGTGTTGTATTCCGTCCATTTCGAAATTTAGTATATGCTGTACCATTAGGATCACCTGCTCCAGTACCGTATAAAGCACAAATGATGTTTTGATCTGTTGGTGTTCCATTTGTCCAAAATGCTCCTGTTATAAAGTTATCGTTGTTCCATCGTGACGCACATGATATCGTTCCCATCAATGATGTATCTGTTTGGAAGTGAGTTGCAAAATCTCCTCCCGAATATATTTGTGTTACAATGCGTTTTGCTCCAACTCCAGCTGTTACTGAAATCCCTGTACTTGTATTTATTGTCTGTCCAATTTTATAACTAGCAATATCTCCAAATAATGAATATGTGTTTATATATGTCTGATTGGCCAATCATGTTACGGTAAAAGGTCAGACGTTTGTAATCGTAGAAGTTATTCATGAGAGTAATCATGTGTATCTGGTGATAGAGGATCAGATATATTTTATTCAACTAAATATTCCTCCTGCTTGAAGTACTGCTCAATTGTAATAGACTGGTTCTATTTGTAATAAGATACCACTACCATACGAATATTTGTCTGTTGTTGTATAGAGATAATTGTTTTGCTGTGCTCTAATTCCTGTTCGGAGACCTGTCCATGGAAGAAAATAATTGCTTATAGTTGTAGGATTGGTTATGTAGTCCCAGGACATTGTTCCTGTAGTTATCAAGATTCCAGGACTTCGTCCTACGCTATTAAATATACCTGTAATCAAATCTGTAGATGACATTAGATATATGTTTCAGCTTCCATTATTAAAAAATTTTCCTGTACCAAAATATTTATTATAATCGGAACTGTCTGTTTCTATTCCATATCTTTCATTATTATAACTCCAGATGTTGTTCAGATTATTATTGTGAGAACCCTCCTGAATTATTATTCAATCTCATCAATTATTGTAACTTTGTACATTGTTAAGTGTGTTTCCACTTGAAAAGCTTCCTATCTGTATTCCGTTACTATTATTATTATAAGATTGAATGTTGTTGAATGTATTGTAAAATGCATTTTC
Organism: uncultured bacterium; assembly: GCA_903953935.1. Lineage (GTDB taxonomy): Bacteria > Patescibacteriota > Gracilibacteria > Absconditabacterales > Absconditicoccaceae > CAJBLF01. Next base: position 45,896 of record CAJBLF010000023.1, on the reverse strand, counting down.
TCCTATTAGTATTCACATGCTGCCGTTGTTATAGCTCTGAATGTTGTTGAATATATTATCTTCTGAAAAGCTATCTATCCCTATCCCATACATATCATTATTATACGTTTGGTTATTGTTTATGATATTATTTAATGAATTTACTATGTATATTCCAAACCAATAATTGTTATATGTTTGTATGTTATTTATTGTGTTACTTAATGCTGTATCAAAATATATGCCCTGTCTATTGTTGGTGTGATTAGGTACTGGTCCTCATCATGTTCAATTTATACGTAAATTATCAAATACCGAATAGCGTGTGCTTACGTTACTAATCATACCATTACTTAATCATGTTGTACTATATAGCACGATATTTCCTGTTTTTCATAGTATACCATTACACCAATTAGCATATATTGTTCCTGTCTGAATATAATTTCCACTTCCTAGAACGTATATGGTGTGATCATTCATTAGGTAGTCTATTTTTCCTGTACCTCATGTCATATATTTCACTTCCACATTTTCTACATTACATTGTCCAGTCCACTGAGAACCTCGATTTTTGTTGTATGCAGTAGTATCTTGTCCTGCTCCTCCGGTACCATATACTGCTGCAATGATATCACAATAGTCTGGTTGAGTCCCGTTATTTCGAAATCATGTATCTAGAAAACTATTGTTGTTCCATCGATAGGTATGACCTGAACAGCTACATTGTGTGTTGGTATAATCGGGTGATAGTTTGTTTGTTTCTGCTACATATTTGTTTCCACTGTATACTATACTTGAATTTGTTAATATGGTACCTGAATAGAATACCGGAATCTTTTGTCCTGTTAAATTTATACCGTAGGTATAATTTATATTTTCTGAATTTGACCATACGGTACTAATTCCTCTCATCTGACATTTTGGATATGTAGCAGTATTTATTAGTGTTATATATGATGAGTTTTGTGGGTTGGTTGTCCGGGCACAGTTCATACATTGTCCTGTATCTAAGCTACCTCATGTCCATCATAATGATGTATAGGTAGAAGATAATCATGCAGTTAATCAAACTGAAAGGGTGTTGGTGTTGTTTGCAAATATTGTTAGTCTACCGTAATATTTATGTGTTCATGCTCCAATATGTATTCATGTTAATCCATTGTTATATATCCATACGTTGTTTAATATTCCTGAATTGCTTCAATTTATAAAAGATATACCATTACCTGAATTGTTAAATATGTGGGTATTGTTTATGGTTGGATAATATGTTGCTAAATCTATAAATATACCATCACCACCATTGTTAAATATCTGACTATTGTTTATTGTTATATATGTTCCATCTATGTTCATCTTTATTCCATGGCTTCCGTTGTTATATGATTGGATATTGTTTGTTGTCAAAAAATTAGTTCATCCTTCTATTGATATTCCGTTTTGTGTCGCATTATATGTTTGCGAATCTGAAATTATCGAATATACACTGTTAGTGTATTTTATACCTATTTCACCACTATAGATGGTAGTATTGTTTGTTGTATCATACATATTGTCCTTGCCATCGATACCAATTATACTCTCAAATGATTTAATGTTATTTATTGTTCTATATGCTCAGACACTAGAAATACTGTTTGCGTTTGGAGCATGTGTTCATCCCGATCCATCAGCAATTCCATAGATGTAAAAATTATCTATTATGTTTTTGGGGTTACTGCTCATGAGAATAAGTCATTTTGGTAGTGTTAATGTTCCATATAATTTTATACTTCCTGTTTGTCCTATAATAGCAGAACAAGCCCCCATACGTATTTCATAGTCTTGAAGATAATTTCCTGAAGCTAATACGTAAATTGTATTGTCCGGCATATAATTAGGCAGTTTGTTTATTCCTCATGTGAGATATACTATACTCATATTTTGATCATTGCATGTGGTACTTGTATTCCAACCACTTCGATTGTTCGTATATGCTGTTGTGTCGTTGCCAGCCAATCCAGTCCCAAAGAGTGCTATTACTATATCACAAAATCCAGGATTGCTGTTCCAAAATCCTGAATTAATAAAATTGTCGTTATTCCATCCTATTAGTGATCATGTACAACTTTGTGATTTCACTACGTATCATGTAACAGGAATAATTTCATTTTGGTTACTATCTTTTATATAATATGAATTTGGAAATCAGAATGTGTGTGTTCCTATTGACCATCATCCTACTCCTGTATAATCAACAACATATTCTCGATGATCGGGTTTAGATGAAAGGTTGCTACGATATATCATATCTATATCTCAATTCGATAATGCTATATCATATATACGTACTTCATCTATGTATCCGTTCATTTGACTATTGGTATATATTCCATCAGCGTATTGTCCAATAGCTAATCAATTGCAGTTTGTAGATCCTACTCATGAAGCATAAAATGGATTATATGGATGATAAACTCATGTGTTTAATATACCGTTGATATAGAAATATGTATAGTTGTTTGTGTGGGTTATTGCTACATGTGTTCGTGAGGTTCCTATGGTTGCGGTGCTCGTTGCTATGTTTGAAGTGGTTCCACTTTGAAATACCAATCTCAGTTTATTGTCACTATATATGTCTACTCCATAGGCAGTTGTATATGTAGAAGCGCAGTTGTCGTAAAAAAATATTTGATGGCTTGTGTTTGTTGTATTTCTTTTTACTCGAGTCGATAAGGTGAAATCTGTTGATACTCTTAAATTTGGATTATCTAATGTTGTTATCCTATCTCCTGCAGAAGCAAAACTAAATGCTCCATTCCATTTACCATTGCTTGTTCGTGCTGTTGATCAGTTTACGATACCTATATTTTTGTATAAAGAGAGATCTCTCACAACTCCTCATACTTCTCCTATTTCTTTTATGCTGTCAAAATTCATCATCAAGACCATATTCTTGTTGTATATGCTATAGTACATGTTACTTCCGCTTATGTCTTCATTCCGTCAAAGACTTGCTAGGTTTGGTTCATACACATATGCTCTTACTCTAAAATATCATGTATTGTTTACATTATATCCTAGTGGTGGTGTTTCTCATGTAAAAAATGCTATAGGAATGTTGATGTCCCTGTCTATATCATCATCATATTCTCCAATAAATCTATGTCCATGATATGGTATTTTTGATAATGATAGTGTTGATCAACTTCGTACTACTGGTGCTATTTGTCTCATTACATAATTTCCTAAGAGTATATTATTACCATAGAAATATTTTACGATTGCATATCCGGTCCATGTTGGTGATATATATCCTGTTTGATTACAATAGCTATTGTTATACATCCAATTGCCTGATCAGTTAATCGGATTATTTACAAAATCACAATTGAATCATAAATCTGTTGTATAGAGATGTCCTTCTGCCCGTAATAATGTTGCGTCGTATATGTTCCCAAGTAAATTATTAAATCATGCATTAGGATATGCTATATTGTCTCCATTATATCATCAGTTACTTGTTCCATCAACGTATACCTGTGTATTACCACTATTATTATTGAATATTTTTGAATTGTTTATTCTAACTCCAGTAGTATTAGTTACTAGCGAGATACCATATGCTCCATTGTTATATGATTGAATATTGTTGATGGCTAGTAGTTTGGTATTGTTTACTAGTATTCCATAATCGCTTTTATTATTGTATACCTGACTATTATTAATTGTTATTCATGTTGAACTCAGTATATAAATCCCTTGTGTGTTGTTATATGATTTACTATTGTTTATTGTGCTATAGGTATTCAACCATAATCGCAAACCAATTCCTTTGTTGTTGAACATCTGTATGTTGTTAATCAAAGCACCACTTCAGCCTTGAAATATTATGCTAGTTCCAGAATTGTGATATGTTTGTATGTCGTTCATAGTAATAGATCCTACGGTTTGTAATCCCATCAAATATCCTGTATTCTCATTTCCATTTATTTGGATGTTGTCTATGATGATATTGTTTTTACTTACAGCATATAAAAGATTTCCTCCAAAATTTTTCTTGATGGTTACGGTTCCACTTCCCACAATTGCTATACAATTTCAGCTTATGCTTATCGTTCCTGTAGATATATAATCTCCGCTTTCGAGAATATATACATTATTTCCTGTTAGATTTATAGGTCATTTTGTTCATTTGGTCATTCTAATAATGTTGACACTTGTTGGTGTACAATTGTTTGTTCGATGATAAGTGTATGCACTACGATCTGATCATGATCCAAATAATGCGTAAATAATTTGACCTGTGGTCGGATCTGTGTCTCGAAATCTTTGGTTAATGAAATCTGTGTTGTTTCGGGTTGCCATACTACTTGACCCAGTTGTTCCTACTGCAAAGAGTGTAAGATGTGATGAGGAGAATGTACACATATTTGTTGCATCAACTGTACATCAAACGTCTAGGATATTTCGATTGTTTCCATCATAAGAATAATAAATCGGTAATGTCGTCCCTTGTGATATTTCTCAGCCAGTTACTTGAAATGAGATATCAAATTTTACATTGTTGCTCATTGTTAGACTTACTCAATCTGCACCTACTAATATTGTTTGTGTTGGAATGAAGTCTTCTGGTAATCATGTTTCTCCTTGAGCTGCTTTCCTATCATCAGTTATTGGTGTTGGTGCCATAATCTTCCCGTCCCGATCTCATAATCCTACACTGATCGTGCTTGATGTGTCCACACTGTTTAGTGTTATTTGATCGTTGTTATTTGTAGATTTGATTATACGATACATATTGTCTGTCAGGATGTTGTCTCCACTAGATACGATCTTTGATCCTGCAATATCCCCAGATCATATTGATGTAACCGACATGGTTATGCTTCCTGTTTTTATTGTTGTATCTCCTGTTGTATATCCATATTCTGCAAATATATTTGTTTTTCCTTCGGGACTTGATCATAAATCCCATTGGTAGGTATTACTATAATCCGTTCGTTTTTCACCACTTAAATAATCTAGCCCACTATTGCTAAATCTCATTACTGTCATTTTATTTAAATTCGATCATGAGACACAGAGATATATTAGATTAGCTGTACTATCGCTAGGTCTATTTGTTGTTGTGCTTTCTATGCATCTCTCATCGCCAATAAAAAAATCGAAAGGATCCATTGTTCCAGTTGATGGAGTAGTATTTGTTATTATTACATCATCTGCTACTTCTTTTCAAGGAACTCCTGGATCATATGCATATTGTGCATACAGTATTACACTATCTACTGTTCCTTCTGGAAGGGTTAATGGATAATCGTTTGAAAATGCTATTCGTTCTTGTGTTGCTAAATCTTCTATGTTTTTAAAACTAAATCTCATTAGTCACATAAAGCCTATCGCTTCTCCTTGTATACAAGGATATATTATAGTTTCTGCTGTTTCTATGATCTCTTTTCCACATTTGGGATCGCCTATAAAAAAATCAAAATTATCTGTTCATATAGTGAAAGGAGTTCTTGCTTGTGTTATATTGGTTTGTATTGCTGTATATCCTGCTAAGCTCAGCAATAAAAAACTGAATAATTTAAACAATCAAAAAAATCCTACAGCACCCCAAAGATATTTCTTGTGGTGTTTCTTGGCATGTCTATATACCCTCTTTCCGTGATAATGCAGCTTGTCAATGATAGGTTGCATGCATACATAATGATATAAACTTCCGTGTCATTTTTTTTGTTTCTTTTGAATTTTTTTTATACCAAAAAAATCTTTAAGAAACAGCATTTTTTATGCTTATTTATGCTGTTTTTTCAATGACATCCCCCTGACACATATTGGTCTTTTTGTCGTATTCTTGTCTATGTTGACATATATAATGTCTTTTTATCCTGCTTATGCTTTATTTTCTTATTTTTAATGTTGTCATATGTAGACATTTTTTTTGTCTAATCTCTTTGTAATTTTCACTTTACAAAAATATTTTCTGTTTATTTTGTATTGCTTCTTTCAGTTTTTTTCTAAAATATTGTTTCTTTTTTGCTTTTATGTGTTTTTCTCTTTATTGTACTATATTCTTTTTTATATGTATCTAAAATTTGACAAAAACATGTTTTCTGTATATAATTACTTATAAGCTAACTGTTTACCGTTAAACGTTTGCATAGTATATATCTCATTTTATATATTTATCTAATTTATTGATTATTATGAACACAACTTTTCGTCAGATCCACACTCATCTTAAGTGTCATCACAAAAAGTACCTTTTTGGAATATTTGGTGGATTTGCTATCGTCAAACTTTTTTTACTTGTTTTTGGTGTTTCTGTCGTAGAATATTTTCATCATTCTACCTTTGCAGATTTAGCAAGTGGTTGTACGCTTACTGGTCAATACTATACAGGAGAATATCTAACGTGAGGATATCTAACTTGACAAGTCCTTACCTGACAAACAATGGTTGGATGAGAACTTACTGGCTGATATCGAACTTGATGAGAACTTACTGGCTGATATCGAACTTGATGAGAACTTACTGGTTGATATCGAACTTGATGATATATAACATGATGTCTTGGAGAAACTTGAGATATACAAACATGATCTAATTCAACTTGAGATGCTCAGGCTTGAATTGTCCAAACTTGAACACTTACTCTTTCATGAAATGGTATATGTGATGGTGCAGATATCCTTTGGAATTCGCCTGTATCGTGATCTGTTGTCAGAAATATATTCCCTATTTCTTGGGCATATTCATGAGGAGATTGTCTTACCTGATTATCACTTCAATTATGGGACCATAACAATCAATGGATTACTTTAGCAACTATTTCAACTTGATCTACGTGATATGCGTTTAATTCGAAATCACTCTATAGTTTTCAACAATCAGGATTGTATCATGTTATATGAACAGGTACAAGTGGTCAATACTATCTCTATACAGGAACATATACCTGAACGTATTCACGTGTATTCTCTGGATACAAATTGAGATTGATTACCTCAAATCAGACGTCTATATTTGAAACACAATCATTCACTATAAATAATGAAACCCCTACTTTGAACTCTGTTGCTTTGGTATCTAGTTGATCAACTACGTGATCTCTCAATGTCAGTGGTGTCGTTACCTTGAATTTTATTGCAAGCCAACCTTTGAGTGGTGTACAGGTTACTTTGTGATCAAGTATGGTTCCTACAAGTTCTGTCGTTACATGATTGGCGTATTCATATACGTGGACTATAACATCATGAACTACCGAATGACCGCTTGTTGCTACGATTAATTTCTCTGATGCTATTTGAAATACTGGTTCAGTCATTTTTACGGGATGACTTGTGTTTGATAAGACCTTTCCTGTCGTTTCTTGATTTGTCTTTAGTGGGTATGCTTCATGAGTTTATCTTAATTTTACTGCAAGTGAAGCTGTAAGGTATGTTATTGAATATCAGCAAACATCATGAGCTTCTCTCACTGGTTCTAGTGCAGACTATCTCAATGCTCAACAGTTTGTCTTTTCGTGAATAGAAAGATCTAAACTCTATACGTTTACTATGACTATTTATGATAGAGCATGAAATATGAGATTAGTTACTGGAGATGTTTTACAGACAACGTTATGAACTCTATTATCTCATGTATCTATTGTTCCTATCGCTACTACAGTCAAAGAAGTGGTATTGAGCTGAACATTGTCTACATTGGCGGTTGTTCTCAAGGCTGAAATAGAAAAATTTAATGTTTGTAAAAATTCTTTGAGTTATACTCCTGTTGAACTTAATGTAAGAAACAATAAGTTCACTATTCAAATGCCTATTTTCCAGAAGGCACAGATGAAAACTTTGGTAAATGCCTTTACTTTGTTTGTACTTGATAAGGTTAAACAAAATGCTTCTTTGGGTTCTGGTGATATAGCTGAAATTACTAAAAAATTTGATAGCTTCCTAGTTATCTTAAAACTTCTTAGAGATGATGATAATGCGTGTAAACAAAATCTTTCTAATTATCATATTAATCAGTTCCAGAGAGCATTAGCAGAATATAATATCACTATGTAATAAGAAATTTATAATGAAGAATTGAATATTCAAAATATTTTTGAGGGGCGAATCTTATTCGCCTTTTTTTATTGTGATCAATCTCTCTGTCTCTGAGTTTTTTTCTATATTGATTACGCTACTGTTTTTTATCGGTAGTTTATCTATGAATTTTGGTCGTTCAATAACGATATACTCGAATTCATTTATCTGATCGATAATTCATTTTTCTACAAGTTCACTATATTCTTTGATTCTATACATGTCTATGTGAAGCAGTTTTGAATCGTAGACGTTGAGGTATGCGTAAGTAGGACTTTGTACGTGATGTTTATTCAGTCCCAATCCTTGTGCGAAGCCTTTGGTCAATAATGTTTTTCCTGCTCAGAGTTCTCCATGAAGGAGCAAAATTTTATGTTCTTTTGCAAGATCTATTCAGAATTGTAGCATTTCTTCTGGGGTGGTGATAGTGTGCATAATATCTAGGCTATTAATGATAAACGTTTCTCCTTTATTGAAAGGAGGGGGACCGGAACGGTGGAGGATTTTGTGATTATGTAAAATCTCCCATCCTAAAGGATACCTCCCTCTTTTACATAAAGAGGGTATATCTTTTTGTTTTCCTGACTTGTAATCTATATCGAAAATTCTATATATATCAACGTTTATTATCTATTTTTTTCTATGAAGTTTTTTCTTATCGACTGATCGAGTTTCCTGTATAGAGCTTACTATGCATTTCCTGCTATGACTGATCAAGATGGTCATAATGTGAATGTTGTGTATGGATTTTTCCGTATGTTGATGAAAATCTTTCAAGAAAAACCAGATTATTTTGTTATTACTTGGGATTCTCCAGTGAAGACACTGAGACATGAAGAATATCCAGAATATAAGGCTAATCGCAAAAAGATGGACGATGATTTTAAACATCAGATTCCTATTACTCAAGCAATCGTTGAACAATTGTGAATCCCTAGTCTAGTTGTGCCTACCTATGAGGCTGATGATATTATTTATACCTTAGCGATGAAATATAAGGCTGATAAAGATATGAAGATAGATATCTATTCGTGAGACAAGGATTTGAAACAACTTTTGGCTACCAATGTCTTTTGTGTGGATTCTATGAAAGACCTCAAAACTACTACAGAATCTTTTGTCAAAGAATATGGCTTTGATCCTATATATATTTTGGATTATTTAGCTTTGGTAGGGGATAGTGCTGATAATATCAAATGAATTACGTGAATCTGACCCAAAAAAGCATCTGACTTAATTCAAAAATATCAGACCATCGACAATATCTATATTCATATTGATGAAATTACTTGAGATGTACAACAAAAATTGATTACTGGGAAAGAAGATGTCTATAAGAGTAGAGGATTGATTGAATTGAAACCTATTCCAGAGATAGAAACGACTGATCTTGCTAATTTTGCCTTGGAACTTGATTTTGTTACGTATAAGAAAGTATTAGTAGGAGAATATCATTTCAATTCTTTTGAAAAAACATTGGATGAATTGAAAAAGAAATTGCAGAATCCTGTGCAGATGGGTTTGTTTTAAATAATTGAAAAGTTGAGTGTTGAGATATTGAGAGTTGTGTCGAGGAGGTAAACATACTTTAATTAGAATGGCTATACTATTTTTATTTGCTTCTATAGCTTCACATGATTCCAAAGGTATCTGTGGTACTTTGTACCTATAATGCAGAGAAATATATACGTGCAACATTAGAGAGTATACTTTATCAGAGTTTTAAGGATATTGAAATACTTATTTTGGATAACAATTCTAAAGATACAACGATAAATATTATCAAGACATATAAAGATGCTAGAATATATCTGTATCCTTCAGAAAAAAATCTTGGCCCTTATGGGGGGCTCAATTTCTTGCTAAAAAAAGCAAAAGGAGAATATATAGCCATCCAGGATCATGATGATTTATGGCATCCAGAAAAATTAGCTAAGCAAGTAGCGTTTTTGGAAAAGAATAAAAAATATATTTGATGTGGAACCAAAACCCTGATGCGATATGAATGAGATCAGATGGGATTTGAATATTTTTTGTGAAAAGAAAGTTATTATACGATACATCCGTCGCTTGTGTTTAGAAACAGTTCTAAGTATAGGTATCCTGATACGGTCTATATGAATGATGCGTTGTTTCAGAAAAAAATTCTTTGTAAGGGAGAAAGGTTGCTCTATAATATAGATGAAACGCTTACTCTACATCGTGTTAGAGATGGCGCACACAATTATAGTTACAAGTGGTATAAGCTTACGTTCAAAAATCTAAAAACAGTATTTAGTTTGCATCCTGTCTGGTATGGTGTTTCTGCTACAGGATTTGAGTTGATGAGAAAATTAATATATCCTTTTTTGCATCTATTAAAGTCTGGATATTTGATTGATTGGATAGAAAGGGTGCCGTTTAGGTTGCAGGGATATAAAATTAAAAAGTATAGTTTGGTAGATATGAAAAAAAGAGGGTTTACCCTCTCTTAATTAGTTTTGAAAGTATTCGTTTGCTCCGATTGAGTGGCAGTATCAATAAGAATACTATTCACAACTTCATTATTATATAATTAAATCTATTATATGATATAGCATCTTTCCAATGATGTAGGCTTTTCTTTTTGTCTCCATTCTCTAGATATATTAATGACTGTACTAAATTATTATGACTTAGTTTTATGTTGTATGCATTATCTGATATAATATGATTCTTATGATAATATTTTATTAAATCCGATAGCTCTTTCATTAGATTTGGATTAGATCTCGAAAGATTGTTTTCGTGTCTACGATATAATGTGAGTGTTTGATTCATGTAATATACATTGTGATGTGTTGCTACTTGTAACCAAAAATCGTATTCTGATGTACTACATACCTTGTTTTTTGGATCTAAAGATCGTATATGATATTTTTCTATCATGTCTTTGTGTATCATAAATGTGCTCCATGATATAATTGGTCATACATTGGCTAATACATAGTCATCGGCAGTTATTTTTTCGTTCTGATATGTTTTTATTCATCTGAATCCAAAAATATCTTTTTGTATTACGGTATTGTTCTTATCTATAAAATTAAAATTATTATACACGAGTTTTGCTTCGGGATATTTGGTAAAAACTTCTAGTTTATCCTTGAGATAATCTTTATCTCGCATATCATCTCCCTCCAAAAATGCTATGTATTCAGACTCTGGACATATTTTGCTTATTAAAAAATTCATATTCTCTGCAATTCATTTGTTAGGAGTATTATGTCGTGCTTTGATTTTTTTAGGATTTTTTTTTACATATCATTCTATTGTTTCCCATGTTTCATTGCCTGGACTATCGTCTCCAATCAACAATTCTCGATCAGAAAATGTCTGATCTAAAATAGACTGTATAGTGTATCCTATAAAATCTTTATGATTGTATGATGTTGTGATTATGGATATTTTTGTCATCTATTTTTTGGCTTTTAAAATAATTATAAATTCGTTATCAGCTTTGTTTTTTGCTGTATGTTTTGTATATACTTCTTCAAATTTCACACTCGCATGTTTGTTGCATCGATTTACTATATCCAATATGTCCTGTTCTATAAATACATGGTAATGAATACTATAGTCTATTGATTTCAGTCTTTTTGCTTCTTTTTCTCTCTCTTGTGAGTCGGGATATTCTATCCCTGCATATTCTAAATAATGCTGTCGATCTCTTTCCTCGGATGGTTGTTGATAATCTAATACCATATGATCTAATGGCGTTCTTTCTCTATTTATATCAAATGTCCTTCTTTTATCTGGTATAGCCATAAAGATTATTCATCCGTTTTTAAGTACTCTATATCGTTCTATAAGTGTTTTGATTGGATTGTCAAGATGTTCAAAGAGATGGTTCCCTATAATAAAATCTTGTGAATCTGATGCTATTTTGTCTAGATTATCAGCTTTGCATATATAATCTATTTTTTGCAGATTATCTTTTGCTAATTCATTATCATAATTTTTCTTTAATGTTTCTTCATCAAGATAATCAACATATTTTACTTTGGCAAGTGATGTGTCTACTGGGTTGGGGTTTATGAGTCATCATATCTCTATTCCGTTTCCTCTTATATATTTGTATGCTAAATTTTTTCTTGTTTTTCTAATTTTGAAATAATAATAGATGAAATTTATTGTTCCTAGCAATCATTTTGTCTTCAAAAATTCTATCGTTTTTTTTATTTTATACTTCATATGTAAAGAGGACTATTAATTAAAAATATCTTATTTGATTAGTCATTTCAGAAAACCTATATCGAATGGTGTCTTTATATAATCATTGAATATGCTTTTATCAAGCATTTTTTTTTGTTCTATCATCTTGAAGAGCATTTCTTCGTTTCTAGCAACAGGAGCTTTGGAGTCTGATCAGTCAAAAGGTGGAGTTAAGGGGAAGTTCATACAGTCTATGTTGTTCTCTCATGGTTCATAAAATAGGTAATTAACACCGTGATATATGGATTCTAAAAACACCGTGGATCATGGACCAATTACTAATGTAGATTTATTCAATGATTCTGATAATGGTTCTTTATCAAAGATAAAAAAATCTGTATTTATGTGTTTTTTATATCGATTCATATCTTCGTCTGGATGAATGCGTAATCTAACCGATTTTACTCCATGTTTTTTAAGGGTATTCTCTATAGAATAGAGATAGTATATTGATGCTCATATATCTCATGCTATAGAGTCTTCTCTGTATATTCATCATGTCCAAGAATTAGATTTATTTAATACTAGGATATTTTCTAATCAAAACCTTAATTCTCTTTTTGGTAAGGTTTGGTAGTAAGGATGTCATGTGACCAATACTTTATTTGGGTCCATTCCTCATAACCTTACAAAATTTTCTTTCATCTTTTCTCATCGAACCAGTGTATAATTAGATTTGTTTAGTGAGCTTCGATAAATACCTGGACATCCATGGACAAATTCAAAACTAGGTTTTTGTAATTCATCAAAGATATCAAGTGATAGATTTTCAAAGAATGTTACGTTATTGTTTACAAATATTGCCTTTATATCTTCTTGTTTATATATTTCTCTTAATTTTTCTTTGTATTCTATGATGTAATTTATAGTTTTTTTACTGAATAGATTTTTTAAATCACCATATAAAAATATTTTTCTTAATTTTATCGTTTGTATCATTATTTTTATGTTCTTAAATCATGCTTTTCGAGGTGAAACTAATGTAGTATATCATATTTCTTTTAACTCTTTATCTAGAAATGGAATATCAACCAAGAATACATTTTCATCACTATTTCATTCTTTTTTTCAGATTTCCCCCCCCTTTTTTATTAAGTTTTTACTATGGTTATATTGAAATAGTCTTTTATATGATTTGTATATCATCTGTATTATCTTTGAAAATATCAATACATAATATGCTCTAGAATTCGGTGATGCATATTTAAAATTTTCTCATTGACGATATATCTTTTTGTTTATCTCAAAATTCATATTGTTTACTATCTTTTTATCATATTCTGATATGTTTTTTATGTATTTAGCTATATTAATGGACATTCTACTGAATTTTTAAATAAAGCTTTTATAATATATTTTCTCGTGTCAATGGTTTTCATCCTTCCATATCGCTATTTGCCGTTTTTCATATTAATAAATCATAGTATTCAGGACTTATACCATCTCATGGTCTTATCACCCTAATATTATCTTTAGAAAATTTTTCTCATTTTTTGATTGATTTATTTATATATATTGAACGTTTATGTTTTAATGAATTCTGTTCTGAATCTTGAATTCCATAATTTACTTCGCCTATTGATAAAAATGCTCTTTCTGTCTCTATGACTAAGCTTTTTAGTTCTTCTGGTTCCAATGAAAAAGTCGAATCTACTCAACCATCTGCTCTTCTTAGTGTAAAATGTTTTTCTATGACTCTTGCTCATAAAGCTACAGAAGCTACAGATACTCATATCCCCATAGTATGATCTGAAAGGCCTACATGACATTTAAATGTCTCTGCCATATGAGGTATTGTGGATATGTTTGTGTTTTCTGGACTTGCTGGATATGTGCTTGTACATTTTAATAAGATGATATCCTTACATCAATTTTCGCGAAGAACTCTTACCGCTTTGTCTATGTCTGATATATTGGTCATTCATGTAGACATTATGACTGGCTTTCCTGTTTGTGCTATCCTCTTCAACAATCCAAAATAGTTATTTTCGAAAGAGGCTATCTTATATGCTGGCACATCTAAGCTTTCAAGAAAGTCCACCGCTGATTCGTCAAACGGAGTACTAAAACACAGTATTCATTTTTCTTTTGCTCTTTCCATTATCTCTTTGTGCCATTCTCGAGGGGTATGTGCTTGTTCATATAACTGATAAAGTGTTTTTCCATGTCGTAAAGAATCTTTCTCTTTGATAGTAAATCCATTATTCATTGTTATTGTATCGGCAGTATATGTTTGTAATTTGAGCGCTGACACTCCTGCTTCTGCAGCAGCATCCACGAGATTCAATGCTCTTTCTAGTGATTGGTTGTGGTTTCCACTCATTTCAGCAATAATAAATGGTTTATGGGTGGTTCCAATCAGAATGTTCCCAATTTTGATGTCTTTCATTATTTCGTGATAAAAATATAAATATTTTTTTACTGAATTATCTTTCTTCTGATTTCTGACGCAATCGTTTTTATATTTATATGGAGAGTTTCTATTCCTATGGATTTTGCACCAGCAATGTCTGTGGTTATATCATCTCCTATCATGATCGTCTCTTTTGGCTTTGTTCAGAACTCTTTCATAGCTTTCTGAAAAAAACGTTTATGTGGTTTTCTGTAATTAAATCACTCATCTTCGGCATAATATATCTTATCTACATATTTTTCCACATCTAAAGCATTCGTTTTATTTCTTTGTACTCATGGGTTTCCATTAGTTATAATACATAACAGATATTTTTTTTTAAGTAATTTAAGTAACTTTATATTTTTATCGCTTATTTTTATCTTTGGTATATGCTTTCTGTATATTTCAATCATTTCCTCTTTTGATATGTTCTTTATGTTAAAGTGTTCAATAACTTTGTCAAAATTGTTCCCTCTTCATCATCTCTTAAATGTTCCCCGAATGTAGGTAAATATTTTTTTCTGAGGTATTTTTGTTTTTTTGCTTATATATTTACTTACCTCACTAAAACCGCTTTTCACATAGCTATTCTCTTTATATAAGGTGTCGTCTAAATCAAAAATTATCAATTTGATCATAGTATCTCTTTTTGATCAATAAAAATATTGTCTGTATACCTTATCATCATTAAATCTTCTTTAAATTCAGTAATTGGTTCAATCTTTGTTCCTTGCATCATTTCCAATAACATCTTTGGACTATTACATCATGCTTCAATCCCCAATGGTGCTCATCATCAGAATCTTGGATTTATTTCCAATATTTTTACTGTTCCATTTTCATAATAAAAACATTGTATAGTATTATGTCCTATAAGTTTCATCGTATTCCCTAATTTGATACATATATCGATAATATTTTTGTTGTTTTTGGTTATTCACAATATAGATTCACCGTTAAATACCTTTAGCCTTATTCTTGGAATAACGCATAGTGGTTCTCATGTAAAGTCGCCAAAATAGTCTATGGTGTATTCGGTTCATATCTCTTTTTCTTGGATTACACACCCATCTGTATCTGTTTCTTTGAGTTCTTTTTCTGTGAGAATTTCTTTTACTCATTTAGATCAACTTCAAAATCTTGGTTTTACAATACAGGGAAAGGTTATTCATGAAACAATATTCTCATATGTTTTTATTGTTGGGATTTTGTGTTTAGTGAGATATTCATAAAATTTATATTTGTCGTTGCATATTTCTGATATTGATAGTTCTGGAACCATACACACTATATTCATTTTTTCAAATATTTCTTTGCGTTTTGCAAAATAAGGAATGTCATCATCTCTTGTGGGAATTATAAGATGGATATTTTCTTTTTTACATATTTCTATTATTTGTTCGTCAAATCATTCTTCATTTAATTTTTTTACTATATAATATTTATCTGCCACATGTATTCCTGGGGCATATTTATCTATATCTATAGCTATCAAATTGCCATTTATCCCTAGATCTTCTTTCGCTTTACGAAAATATTTTATTATAGAGACACAATTTCATATGCTTGTAAATAATACATTTATTTTGGATGTTTCTCACATTATCTTTTTTTCTTAATGAAGTAAATCTTTTTCATATTCAAGAATGAGTTTTATGCCGTCTTCAAGTTGTATCATTGGTTTCCATCAAAATGCTTTTTGACTTGTATCCATATTTGCTTCTGATCATTCGTAAGGAATATTACTTTCTTTCTCTGTATATTTCATCTCTGGAAAATGTGTCCTTAATATATCAAGTGCTTCTTCTATACTTCTTGCATTTCCATTTCATAAATTATAAATTCATGTTTTATCTGATGATGCCATTTTTATTAATCATTCTGCAACTTCTCAAGCAAATATATAGTCAAATTTTCCTTCTTTTTTATATACAATTATTTCCTCTTTGTTGAGCAACGCTCTTATTCGACGAGAAATTATATCACGAGACCCTCTTCAGTAACTTCTATATATTCTTGCACTTATAGAGCTGAATTGTTTTGACCTGAATTCATCAAGAAAATGTAATTCTATTTCGTGATTTAATTTCGCCATTCACGTTAAATTACGTGGATTTATCGGATCATCCTCTTGTAGATTGTATAATTTTCATGCTTCTTCGAAAAGATATAATTTTGGCTCATATATTAGATAACTAGATGCGAAAATAACTCTTTTCAAAGACGGCAAATCTTTCATTAATGTCATCAGATAATGGCTTAATCTGACGTTGTGCCAAAAATTTTCTTCTCGAAATTCATATGTTTCTTCGCTTCTTTCAAATGTTGCAGCAAGATGAAAATAGTACTCTGGTCAGAAATCTTCTAATTCTTTTTTTGTAATTTCGTTTAAATCTCATTCTCTATAGAGAATATCTTCTGGTCGATTTTCCGGTCTCTTCTTTAGATCTCCAACGAATAGTTTTGCTCACGCATCATATAACTTTTTAACTAATTCATTCCCGATTACCCCATTTCCTCAGCTAATAAAAATCTTTTTGTCTTTAAACATGTTGGTCATGATAAAATGATAAATGATTATTTGTGTACGTATCAATGAATCAATGAATCAATAAATTTATTATCTATGTAGACGTGTTTTCTCATTCTTCATTCGTATATAAATCAATTTTTCTCTAATATTTTTATGTGAAGTGGTCTTATATCATACGTTTCAGTAAATATTCTATTAAATCAAAGTTTTTCGTTTGCAACTTCTTTTATAAGATATATAAACATCGAGAAATCTTTTTCGTATAGTTTTTTATTTTTTGTCCTTTTTGTATCTACAATAAACGATAATTCAGCCCTTTTATCTTCTCGATTAATGTTTGTTAGTCATCAATATCATATGCATATATTATCGTACAAAAAGCTAAAAAGCATTTGTTTTGGATTTTTTTCTTTAAATGTTGGGACAATGAGGTTGTTGTAATAACTGATTTGTTCTTTATCTGTTAGTTTTTTTTTCTGTCTAAGTATGTCCATTTGTTGATTTCTCCATTTTTTTATATCATAAATATCCTTGTATCTTAGACATACTATGCTGTATTTGTCTTTTTCAAACTTGTTGTTATCTAATAGTTTGTATTGCATGTTTTTGTTTGGATAAAAGATTCAATTAATCGATAATGATATATGAAATTAATGGGTTTAGAGGAGACCTTTTGATGGCGTATCTAGAGAGTCCAATAGTTTCTATTACTGCTAGTGTTTCTCCTGGGAATTCTGCACAATTTAACTCATCAAAGACAATGATGCTTCATTTGGTAATTCTTTTCATTAGTTTTTCAAGACATACTTTGGTTGGTATATAAATATCAAAATCAAAATATGCAAGCGCTACGATAGTGTGTGGGTTTTTATCTAAATATTCTTCAAATGTTTTTGTTGCATCGCCTTTTATTAACTCATATTTTTTAATGTGAGATATGGGTGATTCTGTTTCATGATATTCTAATATCTTTTCTAAATATTCATCATAATTGTCTGAGACCGAATAATTTCCAATTGCTATTTTTTCTCCATCTTGTTTAGCAATTTCTGGGAATCATCAAAAGGTATCAAATCCCACAATTTTTCTGTTATAGTTGAATGGCTCGTATATTCACCTAAGTGATGAAAATAGACACAAATTCTGTCCTCGACGAACTCAAAATTCTATAATTATTCAATGTGTATTTATTATTTTGGTATAAATTTCGCTCATAAAAAGTAATCTTGAAAGAGATTGTCTGTTCATATAAATTCAGAGATTTGTTAGCAATTCATCATCTGGTATTGGGCTTTCTTTAAAATATTTTATAAAGTCTTCTCTTTTATCTATTTCTTTCTCATTGGATCATATCAATACTTTGATTTTTTTGCTCATGTTTCTTGTTGTTTTAGATAAAAATGATGTTGTTTAATTTGTTTATTTTGATTATCTTATTCTGAAAATATCATTAATTTCTTTTCCCTTAATCTCCTTCAATATTGTCTTATTTGAAATTTTTTTCTGGAGTATGCCTAAACAGCTATCAAATATTACTAAACTCTTTCTTATGATATTTTCTGTATGTGCATAGTTCATGTTCAAATTACCAATCCATAATATTCCCTTTTCTAAAAGCTCTTTTTGTAGATATGATTTTATCTGTATTGCTTTTATTCATTTATAATCCTGGAATAAACATACTGATTGATTGTTATATCATGCAATAGATATGCATTGATCTAATCAATGTTTCTTTATTAATGTTCTAAGTCATTTGATAAACATTCATCAAATTTTATATATTTTCTCTTGGACCTTATTTTTTTGCATGAAATTTATAGTAGCTATGGCAGCAGCCATAGATAAAGATTCTCAGAGATATGTTCATGAAAAAAATATTTCCTCTACTTTTTGCATATATTCTCTTTTCCCTACCAGTGCCGATATCGGCATTCCATTACCCATTGATTTCCCAAAAGCCGCCAAGTCTGGTGTTACTCAAAAATGCTTCTGAGCTCATCCTATGCTTAATTTAAATCAAGTTACTGTTTCATCCAATATAAATAAAGCACCATGTTTATGACAAATATCTTTTACTTTCTGTAAAAAATTGTCTTTTGGTTCTTCTGTAGTCATGGGTTCCATGATAATTGCAGCAATTTCTTTTGGATTTTGAGAAAATATTTTTTCTAAAGAAGAAATATTGTTATATTCAAATTTTAGTGTCAAATTCTGAACACATTTTGGAACTCCACCATTTCTAGTAGTTGATCATATATACCGGTCTTGTCGTCCGTGATATCAACATACTGCTACCTTTTCTCTTTTAGTGACATATCTTGCTAATCTGATGGCTGATGACGTTGCATCTGTTCAACTTTTTCCGAATCTCACCATCTCTGCACAAGGAATTATCTCTGTTAGTTTTTTGGATAGTTCATACTCTAATGGTGACGCTAGAGAAAATAGTATTCAGTTTTTTAACTGTTTTTGAATGGCATCATTTACTTCTTTGCAATTGTATCATAACACAAGTGCTGAAAGTCAGCTTACATAATCTATGTATTTGTTCCCATCAATGTCCCATACAAAACATCATTCCCCCTTTTCAATAAAATGAGGTATATCTCCCTTATAATATAAAAGATGACTTTTGGAAAATGTCTGTGTTCATAAAGGAATGATTTTAATTGTTTTCTTGAATAATTCTGCAGATTTTTTGTTTCTCATACTAATTTATAGAAAAAAGAACTAAAATATTTTTTTATCTTGTTCTAATGATTTTTCAAATCCTTCGTTTCTTTTAAATTTATTGTTTATTTTCTCAAGTCAATGTTCATTTATATAGTCTATATATTTTAGATATCACGCATCTTTTCAAATGTTTTCTATAAGATTTCTAATTATCTCAAAATCTTCTGGTTCATCAACGGTAATGCGATATCATGAATAATCTATATCTGCAGCGTAGTTTATTTTACTAAAATTCTTCTTCATGTATGGTGTTACGTGTTCTCTTTCTGATGGTAATTTTGCATTTGTATTAGCTATTTCTAATGCTTCTTTTTTGAATATTTCAGTATCTAGACCATCTGGAAATGTTGGTGGTTCTGAGTTTGATCAATAATCAACATTTGCTTCTAAAAATTTTTCAATAGTATTGTCTAAGATATCTGTATCGATTAGTGGACAATCTCCAGTTACTCTTACTATATATTCAAAATCATTATATTTTTGACTACAGTCATAATATCTTTTTAATACATCATTTTCTTCTCCTCTAAAACAATCTATTTTAATTTTTCCACATAAATCTTCTAAGGCGTCATTTGATTTATCTATACTAGTAGCAACAACTATTTTATCAATATACTTAGATTTTTTTATTCTATCGATTTCATATTCTATCAACGTCTTTCCTTTAATTTCTTTAAGAATTTTCCCTGGCAATCTCGTGGATCACATTCTTGCTTGCAATATACACAATATCTTAAAATTTTGCATCGTGACTTTCATATATATAAAATTTATTTTTTTGACCATAAACTTGGGAAAAACAATATTTTGTTTATATCTCTAAATTTATCCTTGAGCTCTTGGCGACAAGCATCAAAATCCTGTTGTCTATTTGCTATATCAATATCTTCTGTAAGTTGTTGTACGGTCTCTACTCATATCACTGCATGATCTATGTTTTTATGTGTTTGTACAAATAAAAGCGCTGCTTCTGCTCTAGATATATGATGTTTTTCTATAATCACATCAAAATCATGAAAATATTCTTTAGCTTCAGAGAGATGTTCCGGAATATCTTCATCTTTCATAAGGACCAATCCTTGTATAAAAGCTGTTCTAGCGAATACCCTTATTCATTTTTCTTGAGCTGTAGAAAAAAAATCTGTCTTATCAAGCCTTTCATCAAATATGTTGTATGGAATCTGGATATAGTCTATATTTGTATTTTTTACTGCGTATAATGCCTCTTCTGGTTCATAAATAGATACTCCAAAATTTTCAATTAGTCATTTTTCTTTTGCTTTCATCAATCCTTGTATGACCTCATTATTATATACATATGCTGGTGTGTGTAATAAATATCCATGTATGGTTGAGATATTTAGTCTTTTCATTGATCAGCGTATTTCTTCTTCAATAATATCTCCAATATCTCCAGTTTTTTTATCAAATATATTTGGTAATAATTTTGTTATGATTTTTATCTTTTCTGCTAAATTATTCTTCTTGATAAATCTTCCTATAACCTCTTCAGAGTCTCCATATGCCGCTGCAGTATCAAACGTATCAATTCAGTTTTTATATGCATATTTCAAAATATTCATAGCATCTTCTTCACTAGGTTTTCCTGATTTATTGTTGATTCCATAATTCAATCATAATTGAACTGTTCCCAATACTATTTCCTTCATGCCATATCTTTAATAATAAAACATACTGCATCTATATCTTTGTCTTCTAATCCGACAAATATTGGCAAGCTTAAGCATGTCTTATAATATAGTTCTGCGTTTGGTAGGGTAGTGTCTTTGTATCCATGTTCTCTGTAATAGGTATGAGAATATACAGGCGGATAGTGTAATGTCACTCAGTATCATTTTTGTTTTAATTCCGACATTACATTGTCTCTTATCTCTTCTGTTTCAAATCTTACTACATAAAGATGCCATCCACAAATAGTATTATCTTTTTCTTTGGGGAGAATAATTCATTTTGTGTTATGTAAATTTTCATTATATTTTTTTACAATATTTTTTCTGGATTCTAAAAAATAATCAAGCTTATCCATCTGGGAACATCATAATGCACATTGAATGTCTGTTATCCTATAATTGTTTCATAAATATACCATATTATTGAATCACTTTTCATCTCTTTCGATTCCATGAGACCTTAATTTAAGAAGTTTTTCATAATATTCCTTGTTGTTTGTGAGTACTGCACCTCATTCTCCTGTTGTAATTGGTTTGACCGGATGAAAACTAAGGGTAACCATATCGCTTTGGGTATTTCCTATTTTTATTCAATTATATTGTGCTCCTAATGCATGCGCTCAATCCTCAATAACTTGTAATCAATATTTTTTTGCAATATCCCATATTTTAGTCATTTCACATGGTTGTCCTGCAAAATGAACAGGAACTATAGCTTTGGTTTTTGCTGTTATTAAATTTTCTATTTTATTTGCATCTATGTTATAGTTTTCTAATTCTATATCACAAAAAACTGGTGTAGCTCAACAAAAGAGCGCAGCATTTGAGGTCGCCACAAAGGTGTTTGCTGTGGTTATTATTTCATCTCCTGCTTGTAGTCATATAGTCTGATATGCTATATGTAATGCTTGTGTTCCATTTCCTACGGCTACTGCATATTTTGATCATGTATATGCACATAATTTTTGTTCAAATTCAGCAACTTTTGGTCATGTAGTAAGATAGTTGCTTTTTAATGTTGCTACTACTTCTTGGATATCTTTTTCATCGATATATTGTTTTCCATAGGGGATACTCATGTTTTTATATCTTAAGATAAAGTGAAAATCTTTCTATGATTTCATCTGTTGATATTGTTTCTGTCTCAGAAGAATAACATATAATTTGTTTATCTTCTCAGCTTTTTGAATAATTAGGTTTATCTTCTAAAATTTTATATTCTTCTATCATGGATTTTATTATATACATACCCTTGAAATCTACTATTCTGCTTCCTTCTGCCTCATTGATCATAAGCTCGTGTATCTTTTCTCCTGGTCTTAATCATATATGTATGATTTTATTGTTGCTATTGTTTACAGTTTTCATAGCCTCCATTAGGTCAATTACTCTTACTGAAGGAAGCTTTGGTACAAACACCTCTCATCATATGCTATGTTCAAATGCATTCATTATAAGCTGTACTGCTTGTTCTTCAGTAATAAGAAATCTTGTCATCCTTTCATCAGTCAGTAAGAAGTCTTCATTGTTTTTTATTTTATCTTGAAGGATTGGAATAAGTGATCATGTGCTATTTATTACATTACCGTATCTTACGCAAGTATATACTGTTCATGATGCTCCATTACTATAATTCGATTCTGTCATAATTCTTTCGCTAACAAATTTGCAGGCTCAGTAGGTATTCACTGGTGAACATGCTTTATCTGTAGAGACAAAAACAACTTTTTTGACTTTATTGTTTTCGCAAGCTCTTACTAGATTCAGTGTTCATAAAATATTTGTTTTTACGGCTTCTTCTGTATTATACTCTATAAGATCTAATCTCTTGAGTGCTGCAGCATTGATAACGTAATCTACTCCTTTGAGAGCTTTTTCAAGTCTATTATAATCTCTTATATCTCCTATCAAAAATCTAAGTTTTTCGTTGTTGTTGAACTCTTGCTGCATTTTGAAGTGTTTTACTTCATCACGAGAATATATCCTTATGGCATGCGGATTGTATTTTAATAACTCCTTTGTTAATGCACGTCATAAAAATCAAGTTCATCCTGTTATCAGGATTGTTTTACCTTCAAAAAAATTTGATGTCATTTTTTTTAAAAAATCATAAAAATATTGTGAATGTCGTCTGTTGATAATTTTTTTATATTTTATTGCAACTGTTTTTGTTCTTATTTTGATTATGCTTTCATTGTTTTTATCTCCCTAAATAATGCCTTTATGCTTTTGTAATTTATACCAGCTAAGATTCAGTAGTAGGCTATAATTACACAGATAAGATAGATAATGTTTTTTCGTCTAGATATATCGTTTATTACAAAAACCCTTTTTTTCCATAAAAGAAATATTCCGCATAAAACCATAATAACAAACATATTTCAAAAGAAAAATCTCCAATTAAATGATATTTTTTGATATTTCTGAATAGTTATAAGACTTCATCATCGAAGTAATAATCGTCCTATGACCATAGCAATAATTGCTCATGGAAGTCATATGTCAAAGGTATACAATAGGAGGAAATTTATAATTATATTTGCTGTTAGTGCTATGATCAATACTTTTACTCTTTCTTTTACTTTCCCCAATCATGCTAAAATACCAAAATTGATAATAAACAGTACGTTAAAAATTAGAAATGGTGCAGCATACATTAAAAGTTTTCCAGAATACAAAAATTTTATGCCAAATAATATACTTGATATTTCTGGTCAAAAAACAAAAAAAATTCATCCAATACTGACTGCTAATATGGAGAAATATTTATAAAGTATGTTTTGAAACTCTCTGAATTGGGCGTGTTTTTTTTTTGTTGTGAGTTCTGTAACAATTGGAAAAATAAGGGTGAGTATTGGTGCAACGATAAGAGAATATGCCATTAATAAACTAAAAAAATTTGTATAATAACCAGCTGCTTTTGGGCCAAGTATGTTAATAATCATTTGTTGATCTACTTGTCATAGAAGACTTCCAATATTTGCTCATAAAAATACTCGAAGAGCATATTTAAATTGCTTTTTTATAATTGAGTTATCCCATACAAAAACACCTCTTTTAAATGTATGGCCATATTTTTTCCAAAGAATAATTGCACCAGCTATTAATGATATGATCAATCAACCTATCCATCATATTGCGAAATTTGCTGTAGTAAGTGTATGTCATGTCCAAAAGATAATAGTAAATAATAGAACGCCATATGCTCTAAAAAATTCTAATAAATTATTGGATATGGTATCTTGAAAAGAGAGAAAAATAGATGAAAAAACCTGAATAAAATTGATTCAGATGAAATAAAAGGCCAATGTTCTAATTATTCCAGCCGCTTCTTGAGATTTGAAATGATGTAAAGCAAGTCGATCTGCTCCAAAAAAGATACCACTAGCAATGCTGGTTCATATAATTACTTGAGAAAGAATTGTTATGATAATAATTGTCTTAAAATTATTGTATTTTTTCTCTATCCAATATTTAGGAAGAAAATATTGCAGTGCCTCAGTAAGTCATAGATCATGATAAATTGAAATAAGCATAATTAACCCTAGGACGCTGTAAAAAATTCAAACATCTTCTACAGAAAGAGTGTTTGATACAATGACTTTGATGAGATATCCTACTGGAGATATGATAATCATAAAAAAATACAACCAGAATCATTTTTTGATTAATTTGTGTCCCAATGGTTGGTCTGCTAATAATTCTCCTTCCATATAATCTCTTATGCTATTAAAAAATTCTTATTGAAGGAATTAAAATAATGAATTTTCCTTGGTATTCGTGGTATAAAGATTTGATAATATATTCAGCGAAGTTGTGTGCCAAAATCAGAATATAATCAGGTTTTTTTTCTTTCAAAATATCTCTACTAACTATTTCAATTCCTGTTCCTGGGATAAATTTTCCTTGTTTGATGTCTGTATCGTCTATTACTACGTCTATATCGGTATAATCTATACCCATTGCATTGAGATAGATGCATCCTTTTGCTGCAGCGCCAAAACCGTAGATTGTTTTGCCTTCAGCCTTGAGATCTTTTATAAATTTTTTAGATTCGTTGATATATTTTTGTATGTTCAATCACCGATCTTTATAATACTCGAGCGTATACTTTTCTTCTGCTTTGATTGTTGTCCCTACGGTTTCGTCTGGTGTATGTGCAGATTTTTTCTTTGCCATTATCATTCTCATAGATCCTCCATGGATATCCTGTGTGGTTATGTTGATAATTTTCAAGCCATATTTTTCCATTAATGCTTTTAGTGGTGTCGCTGAGTGATAGTACATAT
Organism: uncultured bacterium; assembly: GCA_903953935.1. Lineage (GTDB taxonomy): Bacteria > Patescibacteriota > Gracilibacteria > Absconditabacterales > Absconditicoccaceae > CAJBLF01. Next base: position 19,971 of record CAJBLF010000023.1, on the reverse strand, counting down.
GTTCATGATATACTTGATCAAATTGATTCGTCTCCATGCTATGTATCCAGTAAGGAAATTCTAAGACTCGTATTCCTTCTTCAGATAAAAGAAATTCTACTCCTTGGACAAAAGAGGCTATATCTTTTAGATGTTGAAATACATTGGTTGAGGTGATGATGTCATATTTATCTGAAATCTTTTGTGCTACTTCATAACTAAAAAAATCTACTAAGGTATAAATCCCCTTGGATTCTGAGATTTTTGTAAGGTTTACGGAGGGATCTATATTTAATAATGATAATTCTTCTTTACTTTCTTCTCTGAAGGCACACAATAATGATCAGTCGTTACCTCCAATATCTGCTATTTTCAACATGTTTTTTGTGGTTACGTATTTTTGTATATACTTAAACATTTCTTTGCAGTGATTATAATAGGGGATGTTTACTTCTGATTTGTAGAGGTAATTAGAAAAGAGGAGATCGCCGTCAATTGAACATTCTAATGCTGACACTCCCGAACTAGGGAAATAATTAACTTGCAGAGGATATCTATCTGCATGTAAAGATTCTTCTCTCGTTGCATTCAAGTTGTTTACCAATGGAATGTTTCCCAAATTGAAATATGTTATCCTTTCTTCGTTACCTGTTATCGGACAATGATCGATTAATGAATACTTCCCCATTTTTTTTCTGCAATTAAAAATAAAAAAATTTATTATAGTGTCGCAAGATATTCGTGTAATCATTCTTTCCAGTCTCTCAAATGGATGTTACTTCAATTTATTAATTTGCTACATTGCGGTCTTGGTGCCTTAGTTACGAACTCTTGAGAAGAACATGGCGTTAATTTTGTTTGTACCCCGGCCACTTTACATATCTCTTCTGCAAATTCAAACCAACTTATTCCATCGTCTTTTGTTTCGTTACAAAAATGCAATATTTTTCACTTGTAGTCCTCTGTATTGTTTATGGTTTTTGTTATAGCTTCACATAGATCAATAGTATAGGTTGGTGCTCCCATTTGATCCTTTACTACTTTTACTTCGTCTCTATTGGTTCATAGATTAATTATAGTATTTACAAAGTTTTTATACTCTTTCCCTCATCCGTAGAGTCGACTGGTTCTGATGATTATACTGTCTGGATTCTCTTGTTGCGCTAGTTGTTCTCACAGATATTTTGCCATACCATAACTATTTATGGGATTGCATACATCGTTTTCTGTATATCATTCTTTTTTGCTACCATCAAAGACATAGTCAGTAGAGATGGTTATTAAATCTATAGCATGTTTTGCTGATAATTTAGCCAAGTTATGTACTCATAAACTATTTACGTCAAAATTCATTTTCCTTCATGTGTCTTCAGCAGCTTCCACATTGGTATAGGCTGCAAAGTTTACTATTATATCTGGTGTCGTTTTTTTTATGAGTTCTTCCATTGATGTTCTGTTGGTTATATCACCGTTATTTCTATCAAGTGCTAAGATTTCAAATGTCTTTCCAAAGTGTTTGATAAAGTCTGTTCCTAACATTCCGTTGGCTCAGGTCAGTAATATTTTTTTCATGCTTATTGATATGCAATAAAAAAATGTATTATTTTAAATATTTTTTTTGAGATTATGATGAGTGTTTGTTTAAAAAGGATTATTTATATAAAACTCTTTGAGTGTCGGATGCTTTTTATCTTTTTCTGCCAATATCAATTCTTTGATGTCGTGATTTTTCATTATTTCCTCCCGGTTTATCTGTATTTCTTTGTCGGTATAATATATTCCCCCCTCATGTTCTGGGTCATAATAATCATCACATTTGTAATAGAATTCTGTTTCATCTTCTAATACCAGAAATCCATGGGCAAATCATTTTGGAATAAATAACTGTTTCTTGTTTTTGGCTGATAATAATTCGTATATATATCTACCATATGTCGGTGAATCTTTTCTTATGTCGATAGCAAAATCCAGTACTGATCATATATTGACCCTTACCAGCTTTGCTTGTGTATGCTGTGTCTGAAAGTGAAATCATCTGAAAACGCCCTTAATAGATTTGCTGTAATTGTCTTGTACGAACTTTGTTGTGATTCAGTTTGCTTCAAAATCTTTTTGATTGTACGTTTCCATAAAAAATCATCTTTGGTCTCAGAAACTTTTGGTATCGATAAGTATTATATCATTGATTACCTCGTTTTTTGTAAAAGTAAATGCCATTAGTAGTGTTGTTATTATCTAAAGATTATAATTTCATTAGGTATTCTCCATATCAACTTTTTCTTAGTGGTTCAGCTAATTTTATAAGTTGTTCTTTGTTGATAAATCATTCATGATAAGCTATTTCTTCTATACATCATACCATAAATCATTGTCTTTCTTGTATAGTCTGAACGAATTCTGATGCTTGGATCAGTGAATTAAATGTTCCTGTATCTAACCATGCTGTTCCTCTTGGCAACATCTCTACTTTTAATTTTCATTCTCTAAGGTATATCTTATTTACGTCGGTGAGCTCGTATTCTCCTCTTGCGCTTGGTGTAAGTTCTTTTGCTACCTTTACTACACTGTTGTCATAAAAATAAAGTCCTGGTACCGCATAGTTTGATCTAGGATGTGCTGGTTTTTCTTCTATTGATAATGCTTTATTTGATTCATCGAATTCTACGACACCATATCTTTCGGGATCGGCTACATGATAAGCAAATACTATTCATCATTCTGGATCTTTGCAGTTTTTTATGATTCATTGTAGTCCTGCACCATAAAAAATATTGTCTCCTAGTATCAAAGCTACCTTATCGTTTCCTATGAATTCTTCTCCTAGTACAAACGCTTGAGCTAATCCATTTGGTATTTTTTGTTCTTTATATTCGAACTTGCATCATAAGGCGCTTCCATCTCCTAAAAGTTTCTGAAAGTTTGGTAGATCGTGAGGAGTAGAGATAATCAATATTTCTTTGATTCCTGCCATCATCAAAATGGAAAGAGGATAATAGATCATCGGTTTATCGTAGATTGGCATCAATTGTTTACTGACTGCTAAGGTGAGTGGATGGAGTCTTGTGCCTGATCATCCTGCAAGGATTATTCATTTCATGAATCGTTATTTAGAAAGATAAAATAAGATTTTGTACTTTCTGAAAAAATATACTTTCGTTTTATAACCTTAAGCTGTATAAAATGCTATTGTTGTCTTTATTCATCCGTCAAATTTAACTTTTGGCTCCCATCATAATTCATCTTTTATCTTGCTTGCATCTATTGCATATCTTTTATCGTGTCCTGGCCTATCAGTTACAAAACTGATATAACTTTCGTCTTTACCCATTTCTTTGAGAAGAATTTTTGTGATTTCAAGATTGCTATATTCATTATTTCCTCAGATATTGTATGTGCTTCCACTTTGTGCTTTGGTGAATACTTCCCATATAGCATCACAATGATCTTCCACAAATAATCGATCTCTGATGTTTGATCAGTCTCCATATACTGTTACTGGTTTGTCGTTTTTCAATAAATCTATAAAATGAGGAATTAGTTTTTCATTATCTTGATTAGGTCCGTAATTGTTTGAACATCTTGTTATGGTGTAGTCTATCTTAAATGTTCTTCCGTATGCTTTAACTAACATATCTGCTGCAGTCTTTGATGCACTATATGGCGAACTTGGATTTAATGGCGTTGTCTCCAAAAAAAATCCACTATTGGGAATGTCACCGTAGACTTCGTCGGTTGATATCTGATGAAATCTTTTGAGTCCATATTTTCTATAGAGATCAAGCAGATTTTGTGTTCCGATTACATTGGTTTCTGTAAATAATTTAGGGTTCTTTATACTGTTGTCTACATGTGATTCGGCTGCAAAATGAATGATATCTGTTGGACTGTTGCGTATAAAAACTTCTTCAAGTTTTTCTGTGTCTCTTATGTCTACCTTTTCAAAAAAGTAATTGGAAGCAGATTTTACTTCTTCAGAAATGTTTTCCAATTTTCATGCATAAGTTAGACAATCCACATTGATGAATGTAATTTCTGGATGTAATATTACATACTTATTTAGAAAATTTGATCCGATAAATCATGCTCATCACGTTACTATAATCTTTTGCATACTGTTAGTAGCTAAGAAAATAAAAATCTTTTTCTATAAGTAACAAAAATATCCTATTTTTCAATGGGATATTCTCTTGTGCTTTTATAGGTTTTCATGTATCTTCGATACTTACTTATTGCTATTCATTTGTTTTACTATATCCCTATAGGGCAATTTCTCTTCTTGCAAACCAAAATTTCTAAATAGATCTACAAATGATTCAAAAAATGATTGTATCTGATTTTCTTCCAATGCTTTTCCCGATAACATCTCAAATTCTACAAAATGTCCTGCTCCTTCGATATGATCGATAGCAATATTGTAAACAATATTTTCTCCATCTTTTTTATACATATTTCTGGTTTTTTTTACATCCACATATCTCAAAAATCATAATGACTGTAATAGTTCTATTGCGTTTTCTTTGTGATTGTGTGTTATGTTGATATTGTTCTCTAGTTTGGAATAGAATGCTCATGTATCTTTAGATTGTCATTTGTAGGTGATTTCGCAATGGTTCTCTGTTTGTCTTATTCTCAAACATATCCTTTGTTCGATAAACGTATCATCTTTGTCTGTGAAATAAATATCGTGTTCTGATACGTTTTCATGGGTTCTTATGAAATCCATAGATAGTGCATAAGTTACTAGTTCATTAATCTTATCACATCTGAATTTTTTTTCTGTTTCGAAAATGCGGTGAGGCGTCATCTATTCTATGAAAAAATAAAAATATATGATAATGTGTTTATACACTTTTATGATATTCTTTTGCTACCCTCATATTTTCGTATTTTTCTCTAAACTTCTGGAACAGTATTCTGTTCGTTTGGAGTAAATTGTTGTTTCTTGGTTGTTCTATCTCTGCAATCATATATTTTCCTTGGATGTTTTTGAAATATGAAAACGTTATCTTTGCTTTTTCTTTAAAAAAATCATAGAGCACGATTTCAAATTCTTTTTGTGAAAGGTATGCTCATCCTACGTCTTTTAAAAATCCGATATATCGATATTTGTTCAATATGTGTGGAAACCAACCTGTTTCTTTGGGTCTTTCAATCTCTACAATAAGCATTTTTTTTGATATATCAAACATACCTTCCAGGAGATTCTTTATGTCTTTTCTTGAGGTCATATGGTGTAATGTGTTTGCACAATATGCTATATCAAAGGTTTTTTCTTTGAAGGGGAGATGTACTGCATTATGGTTGGTATAGAGTATTTTTTGTCTTTCTTTTTTTGTGAGATCTAGTTGACTTCGAGAGATGTCATTTCCTACTATAGTATTTATTTGTGGTACCTTATTGGCCAATGTGTGTATAAATCCGTTATCTCAACAAGATACATCAATAAAAGAACTAATAGATCCTATTTTGTCAAATAAGAGTTGATTAAATGCTTCTTTCTTTTTGAGATATGGCGTAAGTAAAAATCTTTTTACTATGTTATTATGAATCGCGTATCTTCGTCTATATTTCTCATTTACTGCTATTTCATGTTCAGGAAATTTTTGTGCAAATGTTTTAATTCTTTTGAGTGCTAATTGTACTACCTTATTGTTGGCGTATTTGTTTATTTTATGTAACTCCTGTTTGGTGATAAAGAGAAAATCTCCATAGATTAAAGATTTTTTTATTTCATCAAAATTTCTTACTCTTGCCATAGAAACGATTCCTGTGTTGGTGTGATGTTCTTCTCAGAATTTGAATACATTGCTTACCAATGCTATAGGTTCTATTTCTCAGATCACTATGTCGTCATGAATTTTTTTCGCTATTCTTCTTATTGCACTGTGGATATCATCAGTGTCATAGATACTTCCCCCTGGTAATGCTCGATAATTATCATGAAAATCTTTTTGTAAATATATTTTTCCTTCTTCATTGTAGATACAGAGTATAGAAAACAGTGTTTTTTTCTTGGCATAGGCAAACTGTTCTTTAGATACTTCAAATGTCTCTTGAATTTCCGCCAAATCATAAATTTTCTTATACATTTCGATATTGAAAGTCAGATGTCCAAGTTTTTGTTGAAAAATCTTGTCAAATATAAAATCAGATTGGTTCATGTTCGATTGATTACGAGATAAAACCATTTCGCTTCTCATGTATCGTATTTTTATTTCGTCTCAAATGTACCGAACTGTTTTAGAAATCTTAAATTTCTTTACTTCGTTTGAAATTTAAGCATCTAAAATCGTCGGTATAATTTCGACGTTTAAAAACACTTAAAATGTATCGTGTTTTTATTTCGTCTCAAATGTACCGAACTGTTTTAGAAATCTTAAATTTCTTTACTTCGTTTGAAATTTAAGCATCTAAAATCGTCGGTATAATTTCGACGTTTAAAAATACTCAAAATGTATCGTGTTTTTATTTCGTCTCAAATATACTATTCTCAAAAAAGAAAAAAATGGACAAAGTTAGGACAAAAGCAAAATATAGAACTAAACCTTATTTTTTGTCTATTCTCTGTGTTTTTTTATTTTCAATTGTAAATTATTTTACTTTGGATATAAAAACACAAAAGATAAAAAATTGCTTTTATTGTTTACTAGCGAATATGAAAATTTCAATCGGCTTCTCATGAGCGGCTGGCACATGAGTCAATACCTCTGGAATGCTTCTGGGACAACTTTTATCATCCAAATGATATACGGTTCTTGGTGACAAGGAATATGCTTCTATTATTAAAGGAGATAATAACAACTTCTTCTTATATATCTCTGATGAACATCCTTCTATTACTCAAACCATACATCACTTTTTTCCATTTGATGAATACTCAGTAAGCAAAAATTCTAAGATTTATAATCTCAAAAAGATTCATCCTTTGAAGGATACTACTATCAAATATAAAAATGTCTATTTTTTCTGAGCATCACTAAAACTCCTTGGTATTGATTGTGAAGAATGAGAAAAATTATTGGCAGCTCAGTTTGTTGGTGATGTGTTGAATGATAATATCGCTACATTGAGTAAATGATATGCTTATTTTAAGACTCCTATATATGATCTCTCAAAAAACATCTGACCAGCTAAATCATTTGTTTTCTGAAATGAAATGATAGGTACGTGAGCTATTGCAGCTGGGATGGATTTTTATTCGGCATATCCTATGACTCCAGCTTCATCCTTAATTGATGTGATTGTAGATCATAAAGAAGTTACATTCTTCCAGTGAGAAGATGAAATTGCTGTAAGTATGGCTATGCTTGGAGCCAAATTTGCTGGTAAAAGAGCAATGTGTGGAACTAGCGGGGGCGGATTTGCATTAATGACTGAATCTATTAGTTTCTCCAATATCGCTGAACTTTGATGAGTATATATCCTTTCTCAACGTGATGGTCCAAGTACAGGGACACCAACCTATACTGGTCAGTCAGATTTAAATTATGCGTTGAATTCAAGTTTTGGCGATACCTATCCGATTGTTTTGGCTCCTTCTACGTTTGAAGAATGATATGCTTTAATCTGAAAAGCATTAAATCGATCTGATGTCTACCAACATCCACTCATCTTCCTTATCGATAAACAACTTTCTGAATCATATTTGTCGGTTGATAAGTCTACATTACTTTCCTATCCCATCAATAGATGAAAACTTCAAAATACCTGATCTGAATGATATAAGAGATATCTGCTTTCCGATGATTGAATTTCTCCTATAACTTTACCTGGTACTGAGAACGGTGAATTTATTGCAACATCATATGAACACGATGAATATGGTGCTACTAATGAAGATCCACTTATTAAAAAACAACAACAAGATAAGAGATTCAAAAAATTAGAAACTTTTGTCCAACAAGAATTTACCAAAGATTTTTACGGATATGAAATCATCAATCCTGAAGCTAAAGAATTTTTTGTGACATTTGGAGTCAATCGTTATGTGATAGAGGAGTATATACGTACAAAGAATAAGAAATCTGTAAAATATGGTCTGATAGTTATTAAGTGTTTACAACCATTAGATATGAGGCTCAAAGAATTTTTGGATGTGCATGTAAAACAAATAAAGAAACTTATTTTTGTAGAGATGAATTATTCATGACAATTCCAAGAGCTTATTACTAACAAATGTTGGCTTCACGATAAGAAATGGAATAATAAAATTACGAATATCAGAAAATATACCTTATATCCTATATTTGCAGAAGACATAATTATTTAGTAAACATAAACAAATCCACCATCCGCATTGGCGGGTATCCTAAGGCTTTCGCTTAGGACTGTAGCCTCCTCCTTTATCAAGGAGGCCTTTAGTAAAAATACACTGTCCCTTGATAAAGGGAAGGGTACCTTTAGGGTAGGGATTTGTTAAGAAAAAATAAAATAAATTTTAAATTCTAATTCTTGTTCATGAGAACAAATCTTACTAAAATTCAACGATGTCCTTGATGTGGTAATTTTCTTATCAATGCTGCAATTAAGAGTGCACTCAAACAATTGAATATTCCTAAACATAAGGTAGTGATACTTTCTGGTATCTGATGTGCTAGCAAAACAGCTCAATATATCGATGGATATGGATGCGAGACTTTACACGGTAGATCGTTGCCATTTGCTACCGGAATAAAACTTGCTAATCCTGATCTTACAGTTATTGCATATGGTGGAGATGGTGATGGATATGGTATCGGGCTTGGACATTTTTTACATTCATGTAGAAGAGATATAAATCTGACCTATATCGTCGCAAATAATGAAAACTATGGATTGACTACTGGTCAAGCGTCTCCGACAACTCCACTGCACGTCAAAACTAAATCTACTCCTCAGGGAAATCAGATATTACCATTTGATCCTGTGGGTATGGCTAAATCTGCAGGATGTGCATATTCTGTCCATATGATAGATAAGGACCTCCCATTACTTACTCAAGCTATTATAGACTGAATACAACATCAATGATTTTCTCATATCGATGTCGATCAGGCCTGTCCAAGTTGGAGAAAACGATAAAAAATGGAAAGATTAATTTTTCCATCTTTCAATATTTTAAAGTCTTGTTATTTGTTTAAAAATATATATAGTATTTTCCCAAATAAAATTCATACTATTCAAAAACTATAAGCTATATGAATGGATCAGAATTAAAATCAGCCATTATTTCAGCAAAAAATGTTCAATCTCGTCGTGATCGAACATTTGCTGAATCCCTCAAAAGGGAAATTGAAAAAGTTGAAAATCTTGTACAAACCATTATGGAGGTTTCGTATGATGAGGTTGGTGATACTACACCAATTCCTCAAAAGCTTGTTGATGCTGTTGAGTATCTTACCAGTTGTCACGGACTTTGACGATGTCTTCTCCACAACAACGACCTATCCCTGCGTATAGAAGCAGGGTTTTTTTATCACATAAGAATTTCAAAACAATTCCTATTCAGCAAAGCTGGATAAAAACGACGTTGAACTTCTTTTGGAAGTTCCGGCGTCTTATTTTAATCTTGCAAATAATCGGTCTTTTGTTAGATATACATAGCAAGAGGTATTATATATAATTGTTTTATTGTTTCATCGTTTGTTATGTTTCAAATAGAGTATTCACCTAGCTTGAAATGAGAGATTCTTATTTCATGAAGCAAAAATGCAGCTTTGCCTATTGTCGCTGCAAACTATTGTGTTGGTAATGCAGTAAAGTTACTTAACAAACCAAATATTAAGGATGTGGTTTCCATGGAGACTTTAGCAGATGCTGCGCTTGCAAAATCTACAGATTATTTTGATCTGACAGATGATCTTGCAAAGAAGTTTAGAGCATCTATCTTGCTTATTCCCTTTGGTCTCATTAAATTTGGCAAAGTGAAATTCGTTTGAAGTGGTGGATGTAATATTGGAAAAAGACCCTTAGATATGTTTGATGATGCGTTGGTTAAAGCTGGTATCAAGGTTACCGAATGAACACATAAAACATTTGAAGTTGTGTGACTTCCCAAGAAAAATATTATGCTTCAATGATTCTCAGTAACTGCTATTGAAGCGTTATTAACCTATCTTGCTTTTGCTAATAATTTTGATTATGACATCAATATTTATCAGGTTGCTATAGAACCTCATGTGAGAAACTTAATTGCTTTTCTCAATAGCATAGGTGCAGATATTCATCTCAATGTTGATCATAGTATCGTTATGAAACCATCGAAGATTGTATCTGATCATAAAGAATTTACCATCATTGCTGATTATATAGAGGCGGGTACGTATTTTGCTATAGGAGCTGGTGCTGATGATAGTGAGATTACTATCAAATGATGTGATGTTGACGATTTATCCGCTATTTATAGCGTTGCCGCAAAGATTTGAATAGATTTCAAAATTCTTGATAAATATACTATCAGGGTGAGTTCAAAAAACAAAAAAAATTATCAGGCTGTAAAATTTGAAACGAGAACCTATCCTTGATTTCCTACTGATTTGCAATCCATCTTTTGAACTCTGTTAACTCAAGCAACATGAATCTCCAAAATATTTGAAACATTATATGAAGGAAGGTTTAATTATTTAACAGAACTAGAAAATCTTGGAGCAAGAATCGAAATATTAAATCCCCATGAGGCGATTGTTATCGGTCCTACAAAACTTAAAGGAGGATACGTCTCTTCTACAGATCTTAGATGTTGAGGTGCAATGATCCTTGCATGAATTATGGCTCGTGGGACAACCAACATTATGAATGAAGATATTATCGCAAGAGGGTATGATGATATCCTCAATAAATTGCATAGTATTTGAGTTCATATACAAGCTGTATAACGATTACATTAATCTTGCTTATTGAAAGCAAGTTCATGATAACAATCTCTTTTTTTATTTTATTATGCTTCTTTGTTATGAAAAAATTATTGTTTTTACTATCATTTTTTGCTCTTTTAGGTTTTACCTTTGCTGCAAATACTACCACAGTTTCCACTGATGACAAAATGGTTAATTCAGAACGAGTTCCCCCTGTACAATGAGCTAATCAGTATGTCTTTAATGAGACATGAGTTAAAACACTTATCGGTCAAAAAAACACATTATTACAACTCAATTGTAATGCTTCTGCTATTCTTCAGTCCTTATGATTTGGCACTTCCACAAAAAAGTTATTCTCTATCTGACTTGAAGAAAATGGATATGAGTATACCTTTGATGTAAAAAATTGTAGCTTCTACGGTAACAAGGTAAATATGAACTACAACTATTCCAAATCTCTTACAGAAAAAGAAGCATTAGCATTGGCTGAAACATTTATGCAATCTTCTTATTTTAAGGATAAGGTTTTTTATCAATTAGGTAAACCATTTGTTTTGTATAAAAATAGCAATGGTCCTATGTATCCTTTAACAAAAGAAACTACTACACTTAGGGATGATGTAACTGATATAGAAATTGATTCTACTGATACCGCTGGTGATATATTACCAGAATATATTTCATTTACTATTATGTATCCATATATTATCAATGGTCAAGAAATTTGGGAACAATATGGTAGTAGAGTTGGTATGACTTTGGAAGTATATGCTGATGGTGTTGCGAATATGAATGCAAGACTTCTTCCTTTCAAAGCAGCTAAAAGAAATTCTGAGAAACTCACTGGAGCTGATGCAGTTAGAATTTTACAAAATGGATGAAATTCTCCGTTTTATGGACAGACCCCTACAACAATAAAATTTGATAATCCTCAAAAAGTCTTAGTACTCTTTAATCTCCGAAGAGACAATAAAACATATCTTTATCTTTCTTCAGGTATAGGACTTAAATCTGGTGTTAAACCTGATCAACGAGCTCAGCAGCCATATACTATGGTATTGTCTGATTATAAAATCGGAAATACTGTGCAATAACCTATGAACTAATAGAAAGTATTATGTAGAACGTGAAAGGTAGAACTTTTCTATTTTTCGCCTTCTACCTTTTATCTTTTGTTTCAAATTATGAAAAAAATAAAACGGATCGTAATCTTTACCTTGTTTCTTGATATGTTGGGTATGACTATTATGATTCCTGCATTTCCCAATCTGGTAACCTATTATCATACGAGTTATTTTATGATATCACTTGGGGTTACTTTATTTTCTTTGTTTGGGTTGTTTTCTACGCCGATTCTCTGAGCTATCTCTGATAAGTATGGAAGAAAAATTGTCCTCTTGGTATCCGTTATTTCTAGTCTGATAAGTTATTGATTGATCCGGATATCTGGAAATATTCGAGTATATTTGATTTCAAGAATAGTTAATGGTGCTGCCGCAGGTAATATTAGTTCTATTCAATCTATTCTTACTGATATATCTGTTGATCATAAAGAGCGTACAGCAAATTTCTGACTTTTTGGAGCAGTGTTTGGTTTATGATTTATTATTGGTCCTGCTATAGGATGATGGCTGCTTGGATATGGAGTCAAGATGCCATTTATCGTTAGTTTTTTTCTTTGTCTTATCAATGTGCTATTTATTATTCGATGACTTCCTGAGACCAATAAATTTTTAGTTACAGCGAAAAAGATTTCTATTAATATTGTAACTATCTTTAAAAATATGTTTGTATCCAAAGAGAATAAAGAGTACCTTGTTTTCTTTATTGTCAACTTAGCGTTGATGGTATATCAAATGTCATTTGTTCTTTTCCTTAATGAACGTTTTGGAATTTCTGGTGAAACAAGTGGATATGTAATGGCACTTATTGGTTTAGTTATGGTTATCAACCAATGATTTCTTCTTAAGTCATTTTGGCTCAAGAGGTTTTCAAATAAACGTTTGGTGTGAATAAGTATCCTGTGAATGATTGTTTGTTATGCATGAGCTTTTTTTGCTGGTTCGTTGCGAATTATTATTGCTTTGGTTGCTATAAGTGGTATTTTTCAAGGAATTTTCCGTCCAGTTTTTCAAGATATGATTTTGTGAAACAATCATGATATCGGCTTGATTAATTGAAATATGGCGGCATTGGCGAATTTGGCAAATATATTTTGACCATTGGTAGGTGGGTATATGATAGATCTTAATATCTCTCCGTTTGGGTTAGTTGTAGTGTTACTTATTGTTGCATACGTGTATGCGAAAAAATATTTGACTAAGCAGATAGCTTAAATCTCTTGAATTTTATGAATGAGAATATAAAATTCGATGAATAATGAATAGTTAATGATGAATGATGATTGTATAGCTTTATTTATGGACTATAGCTATGAAAGAAAATCTTATTCAACAGAAGACACTTGAATTTTCTATTAGATTAGCAAAATTTTATATATCTTTGAAAGATAAGAAATATTATGAAATAGCTTCACAACTTTTTAGGAGTTGAACTAGTATATGATCAAATGTTGCCGAAGCACAATGAGCTGTAAGTAAAAAAGACTTTATAAATAAAATGACTATAGCACTAAAAGAATCCTATGAGACATTATATTGGATAGAAGTACTTCAGCATTGATTTAATGAACGTGTCCTCGAAATAAAAACTGATTGTGAATCTATTGTGAGAATATTAGTAACTATAGTAAAATCCTCAAAAAAATAATTGATAATGAATAATGATTGAATTGTTTCCATTAAGCTATTGTAAGATACAATAGTCCATCAATATACAAAACCTCAATTATTCATCTTTCATTCTTCATCATTCATAAAAAAATAATTCATTTTTAATCATTAATTAGTTAATATGGTATTACGTCCCGGATGATTCCCTGAATATAGTCCAGCAGAACAGTTGGTTTTTGATCAGGTTAGAATGATTATTGAATCCAATTATCGTCAATATGGTTTTTCCCATATAGAAACTCCTGCGGTAGAAGCTAATTCCGTTCTTCTTGCAAAAAACGGTGAAGATGCAGGGAAGCAGATTTTCTGATTGTATGGACTAGCTCAAGGCAAAGATGATACTAAGGATTATGCATTACATTTCGATCTTACGGTTCCCTTTGCGAGATATGTTTTGGATCGAGAAAATGAATTAACTTTTCCCTTCAAACGTTATCAAATTCAACCTGTTTGGAGAGGAGAAAGATCACAAAGAGGAAGATTTAAAGAATTTTGGCAATCAGATATAGATGTAATTCGAAGGGATGAGGAACAAGGAAAAGATAATCAGGTATGAAAAAATTTGTATTATGATGCAGAAATGTTGGTGGTAGTAGCAAAAACATTACATGAAATTGTTGCAAAATTTCTCTCAAATAAGCCATTTACTTTACATATCAATAATAGATATTTGCTTGCGTGATTTTTTTCTCAGTTTGATGAAAATGTTGTTCCTCAACTGTACAATCTGTTTGATAAATATTATAAGATGTGATTTGATGTATTTCAAAAAGAACTTGCAGAATTGGTTTCTGAGGCTGATGTTAAAAAAATCGTTGCTTTTGTACAAAGTAATTTCGAAAAATTAGACCCTAATCTTGTGGATAATGACAATTATCGTAAATGATATCAAGAATTACAAGAAGTGCTTCGTTTTGTTGGCGGACTTAATCAAGAAAAAAAATATACTATCATCTGGGATCCATGTATTATTAGATGATTGGATTATTATACAGGTACTGTCTATGAGACATTATTTGATGATGATATTGCCTTGTGAAGTATTAGTTCTGGTGGTAGATATGAAAATCTGACCGGATATATCAATCCTAAAAAAAGTAATTATTCTGGAGTAGGATGAAGTATTTGATTATCAAGGATGGTCTATCTAATTCTAGAAACAATGAAACCTGAACATACTACACAGACTGAATATTTATTCGTGCATTTCTCTGAAACCATACAAGATATCCTTATGCTCGCAAATCTTTTTGTTGATGAAGGAAAAAATATAGAGATTTATCCGTCTGTAGAAAAACTAGGTAAACAGTTTGCATATGCAGATAAAAAATGAATCCCGCATGTTGTTATTTTTGGTGAAGGTGAAAAGGCTTTAAAAAGATATAAGATTAAAAATATGAAAACTGGTGAGGAAAAGGAGATAGAACGATAGATGATAGAACGATGGACGATGGAATTATAAAATATATTATGATTATACAAAAAAAGGCCCCGGGATACCCGGGGTTTTTCTTAATAACTACATAGTGTAATAATTCCGACAATAGGGATGGCTATCGATCCACAGAAGAATGCCATGAATCCTAATGGGTTTTTTTGTGTTGCTTGTTCTCCTCCATAGAGTAGTACAAGTAATCCGATGAAACGTCCAATGATCATAACCGGATGAAAATTTTTCATAAATTGTATGTTTTTATTGATGTACATTTTTTTCTATATAAATCAATGATATTTTCCTGAATTACTTGATTTTGCTTGCTAACTAAATAAAAGCTATGTATTCTTTTTACCTTCTGAGTATTGTGATGTCTCTACTACAGTTCATTATTATGATTTCTGCTGTCGTGTTCATTCTGTTCGGTTTGGACCTCTACAAACGCAAAAAGATGAATGTACTTCATTTTCTCGTGTTCTTTATAGGTGGTGGTATGGTCATCGTTTTCTCCTTAAATCAAAGTTTATTAGATCAGTTTGGTACATATTTTGGTGTTGCAAGAGGTGCTGATCTTTTAGTATATGTTTCGCTTATTCTCTTGTTCTATTTCTATATTGAAGTGCTCAATAAACATACCAAAGATAAATTTCAACTAACTAGACTTATTTCTCAGACCGCTATAGATCAATGATATATGGAATGTAAAGATCAGATTGCCTCGCGACACAATATTGATAGAAAAGATGATTTTGTCTTCAATATAAGAGTGTATAATGAAGAATCAGAAGTGGTTAGTAGTGTTATTGATGAAATTATAGATGCATGATTTAGAAAAATAGTCCTTATTAGTGATGGCTCTAGTATATTACAAACATTGATAAATAAACAAAAACAATATAGTGATAAGATGATTGTTGTATTGTCTCATACTATAAATAGATGAGGTGGTGCAGCTAATCAGACGGGGTATAATTTCATTAAAAAATATGGTGATGAGCTCAAAATTAAATGGTTTGTCGGCTTTGATTCCGATGGTCAAATGGATGTAAAAGATATGGATACTTTTTTGAAATACATCGATGCTGATCAGAAACTTTGATTGGATCTTGAAAACAAAAAACATGATCTCTATCTTGGTTCGAGATTTGTTAAAGGAGGTACCTGAGAAAATATGCCTGCGATGAGAAAAATCATCCTTTTAATAGCGACATTAGTAACCAGAATATTTTATGGTGCTAAGATTACTGATCCACATGGTGGATATAGGGTTATTTCTCTTTCTGCATTGAGAAAATTTGTGATTACAGCTGATGGAATGCATTATGCTAATGAATTGAATGAACAAATCAAAAAACATCATATGAAATATGAAGAAGTACCTGTTCATATAAGATATACGGAGTATAGTCTCACTAAATGACAAAAGAACTCGAATAGTCTAAAATTAGCCTCGGAAATGATTTATAAAAAAATATTTTTCAGATAACTATTTAGCCTTAAACTCAAGGCATAATAATGTAATTATAACTTATACCAAGGTGATTCTTATATTGTTAATTCTTCGTTTTTAGTTTTTAATTATTTTAGCGTATGATAGATTTAAAAAAAGTTCGTGATGATATAAAAGCCTATAAGCTTATTTGTCAGCATAAATGAAAAAAAATAGATGTCGATGGTATCTTAGCCAAGGATGACCAAAGAAAAGAATTTCAACAAAAAATAGATGCTATGAAATTTCAACAAAAAGAATTAGCAGCCAAAAAAGAATATGATAGTGCTAAAGCATTGAAATGAGAAATCCAATGATTGGAGGCTCAATATGAAGCGATAGTTGCTGAGCTCGACAAAGATCTTTTAACTATGCCAAATACTGCTTTATCTTCAGGTGTACCCATTGGTAACGATGAACGTGAAAA
Source organism: uncultured bacterium (assembly GCA_903953935.1). Taxonomy (GTDB): domain Bacteria; phylum Patescibacteriota; class Gracilibacteria; order Absconditabacterales; family Absconditicoccaceae; genus CAJBLF01. The sequence goes on along the minus strand of CAJBLF010000023.1, from coordinate 3,014 downwards.
TGTGGTAGTTAAAAATTTTGGAGAAGTGCCTAATTTTGATTTTGAGATCAAAGATCATATGTCTCTTATGAAACTTTATGATATGGTAGATGTGGAAAGGGGAGTAAAATTGGCTTGAGCTCGTAGTTATTTTCTCAAGGGTGACGGTATGTTGCTCGAACAAGCAGTACTTCAGTATACATTAAAAAAACTCGTTAAAAAATGATTTACTCCCTTGAATGTTCCCAATATTGTCAATCCAGAATGTTTGGTAGGGACATGATATTTTCCTGGTGGAGAAGAAGATGCTTATCGGTTGGAGAGAGATAATCAACGATTGATTTGAACTTCTGAGATACCAGTTACTGCCTATCATATGGATGAAATCTTAGATGAAAAGGAATTGCCTAAAAAATACTGCGGTTATTCTGCATGTTATCGTAGAGAAGCTTGAACTTATGGAAAAGATACTGCTGGACTTTATAGAGTACATCAGTTTATGAAGGTAGAGCAGGTGGTTATATTACCAGAAGATGAAAAAATGTCTAATGAATATCATCAACAGATACTACAAAATGCTATGGATATTCTTGATGATCTAAAAATTCCTTATCGTTTATTACAACTATGTAGCTGAGATCTTGCTATAGGTAAATATAATTCTCATGATTTGGAATGCTGGATGCCATCACGTACTAGTTACGGAGAAACACATTCTGTGACTTCATTTCTTGACTTCCAGGCACGTAGATTGAATCTTCGTTATCGTGATGCTGAAGGAAAAATAAAATACTGTTATACCATGAACAATACAGCTATTGCTACTCCAAGAATATTGATTGCAATCATCGAAAATAATCAGCAGAAAGATGGAACGATAAAAATTCCAGAGGTCTTGGTTCCGTATATGGGTAAAGAATTTATTTGAAAATAATATATTACTGTATTTAGCAAAAACAATTATAAAAAAAGGCTCCTGTTATGGAGCTTTTTTACCTAATGTATCTAATATTACTGCATTTTTCCCCGTATAAAAAAAATTTTTTATGTTGCAACTTATATCAGTAACTATTAGTTCTACATTTCCATCTTTAATATGTATCTTGACGTTTATTGGTGCTATGCCATACATATCAGTAAAATTAACCTTAGTAATCGTTTCTATATGTTTAGTTATTGCCTCACATATGTGTTGTATTGTGCTTTTTCACAATTGATCTTCGTAGTCTTTTAATGTTTTTCCTGGTATATAGGTTGGATTTGTTATTAATATATCGTCTTTTGTTTCTATCTCATTGGCCTCATATATTCATTGAGGATCTAAATCGAGTATTTTGATATCTCGTGTGTCGATTTTTTGTCCATCAATTATTATGTCACCAAAATATATTCCGTTTTTATCTTTTTCACTCATATGGTGATGTAGGATATGATATACCTCTAATATTGTTTTATTGATGTGATTTTCTTTGTATTCTTTGAAGAAAATTTCTTTATCTTTCATCTGTTCTGAATAATATCTACAACTATCGCTATGTGATTCCATAGATAATAATTTTATTGTATAAATAACCACTTATATTTATTTTTTAATAAAAGTCAATTTGTATTTTTTATAACAAAAAAAGCTCCTGGTGAGGAGTTTCTTTTGAACGGAGCTGAGATGTGTTTCTCTTGGTTGTTATGGCTAGAGTCATAAGGCACCTGCCGGATTCGAACCGGCGAACCAAGGTTTTGCAGACCCGTCTATTGGACCACTCTAGCAAGGTGCCATTTTGGTCGTTCTGCATATATACGAATTCGGTCTAACTTTTCAATTATAAATTATATATAAATTATATTGCATAAGGTCTAAAGCTTATGGTTCAAATTCGCGTTTTTACTTGTACCGTGCCTTGTGCTTTAAGCTTAGAGCTTTACACTAATTTCTTATTGTCTTTATTTCTCTATCCATTTGTCTCTTCATATCTTTTTCTTTGAGTACTTGTTTTTTTTCTACCTTTCTCATAAGTTTAGCTAGACCTATTTTTAGCTTTATTAGACTGCGTTTATTTATAAATATTTCTAGAGGAATGATTGTTGTTCCTGATTTATCGAGTGCTGCTGAGATTTTGGTCAATTCTTTTTTTGTAATCAACAATTTTCTTTTGCCTTTGGGTAGATATCCTGGTACCAATGCGTGCGATGTCTTTTCGTAGAGCGGTACATCCATATTATGAATCCATAATTCTTTATTGTCTAACCTTACAATGCTATCTTTTATGTTTACGTGACTTGCTTTAATAGACTTTACTTCGTGTCACTTCAAAATTATTCAGACTTCGTACTCCTTGTCGATCTGATAATCACTATATGCTCTTCTATTTTTACTAATTAGTTTCATAACAAAAATTTTGGTAAAAGGTAGAATGTAAATGGTGAAAGGTAAGTTCTCTTTACTTTCTACTTTATACTTTCTACTAATTTTTAGGTTCTGTTCGATTGATTTTTGTGTTTCCTGCTCAGAGATTGATATAGATATTTAGCATTGCTTTGGCTGTAGTAATATTGTTTGATTGAAGATAATGTCCTGAATGTGTGTAAAATTCCGGTGCTTCTAATTTGCCTAATAATTGTTTGTAATACATATTAACACCTATGTCTTTGGGAATATCAAGTGCTATATTTGCTGCTGGACCTTGAATTTCTATGTTGTTTCCTGAAAAAACATTTCCTATTCTTATTGTTATGTCGTTTATGCCTGCGTGAAATTTAAATGTTTTTCGTTGAAATGTGTTTAGGTCGATAGTATGTATTCCGAAAATATTTTTCATATAAATGAGATCAAAAGGTGTTGTGCCTGGAAGACTAAGATTTATTTTGCTGGTATATCTTTGTAACACATTCCAATTGTTGTCTTCTGTAAACTTAATAGTGTTTATTCCTGATGATACCAAAAGATTTCTGTCTGAATTCCGTATTGATTGGATATCTGTACTTGTTCAACTTCCTTCAATGTATGAATTTCAGATTAATGTCTCTATATAAAGATTGTT
>CAJBLF010000022.1 GCA_903953935.1 uncultured bacterium | reverse complement strand
CTTAAAAGTGTTTGCTTGTAAAGGTTCTATTTCGTAATAAAATGACTTACTGAAAAATCTCAGTGTTTTGAACCTCTGAGATTCCGGTTATCTATAGGGATTTGTCCCTATTGTGAAGTACTAATTTCCATTATTTGGAGATGATGGGAATTGAACCCATGTCTAAAAGGCATACATAAAGATTTCTACCACGATAGTCTATTAACTATCCAAGATTTTTTGAGTTATTATGTCAGGATACGTTAGCCAGTAAACAGGCATAGGTTTTTACCATAACAACTTATTGGTTTCCTACTTAGTCGCCTCGTGGTTAGTAGGAGTCACACAACGAGGATGATACGTCACTAGGCAGCTAGGCTGTAGCTAGGTACGAGAGCAAAAGCTCTGTTTAATGTTTTAGCATTTTTTGAGTGAACGATTGTTTTATTTCGGTACGTTCGTCGAAGAGTGGCGGTCTTTATATATGGAATCCTCCTATCAAATCCAGAAGCATCCCCAAATTGTAATTAACAACTTACAACTATTAACTAACAATTATTGAAAATCTCTTTTATTGTTAGTTGTTCACTGTTAGTTGTTCGTTGTATTTATAATTATTTCCCTTAAAAAATCAACAGAACTAAAAAAACGTCAGGATGTATTCCCAACGTTTTTGTCTACTCTAGTCACATAGGAATTTCAAAACAATTCCTATTCCCCTAAGATTTCTCTTAGGACTAAAGAGCAAAGCTGGATAAAAACGACGTTGAACTTCTTTTGGAAGTTCCGGCGTCTTATTTTATATATGCTTATTTTTTCTTGGTAATTGTTTTTACCTTCTTAGCTGGAGCCCTTTTCACTGTTGCTTTTACGGGTGTTGCTTTAGCTATGATCTTTGGTGTTGGTGTATGTGTTGTAGCGGTTTTAACTACTGTTTTCTTGTTGAGATATTTTGAATCGTCGAATGCGAGGATTGGAATGAAGATTACTTTTAAGAAAATTATTCCAAGTCCATACGCCCAATGTTTTCAGAATCTTTCTGTGATTTTAAATACGTTTATAATCATTAGAATCACAAATACTGGTGGTATTAAAATCCATAGAAAATTCCATCCAGATCGTCCTCCTAACTGAAACATAAGATACCAGTTGTAGAATGGTATGAAAATTCCCCATCCTGGAAGTCATGCTTTTTCGAATATTCTCCATCGAGAGATAATCATGAGTGCTGCAATAGCTAATGCTATTACCATTCGAACAATTGCAAGTCATCACAGTACTGCTCATACTACCGCACCCATTCCCATCATAGCGTCTTGATTCATGTTTCCTGTAATCAATGCTCATGAAAGTTCAAAAGAAAAATTCATTATTTTTTGTTATATAAATAAAAGACACGTATAATGTAGCCAAATCTCTCTGTATTTCAAGCCTTGTTGTCAGGTGTCTAGTTTTAAAATCACTTGAAAAAAAAATATAATCTGATACACTCATGTTTTATTTTGCTACAAACATCATGCTCAAAGAATTTATGGCTTTCCTTGCTCAGTATAATATTTTTGGCATTGCTATAGGATTGCTTATCGCAACTAAAGTGTGAACACTTATTAAATGACTTATTGAGGATCTTATTACACCGCTTATTTTGCAACCTATTTTAACCAAACTTAGAGTTAAACACATTGAAGACTTATCGTATAAATGAGTATTGTATGGTAAGGTTATGTCTACATTGATTGATTTTTTTATTACCGCTTTCCTTGTTTTTCTTATTGTTAGATATGCACATATTTCTCTTGCTGTAAAATAGTTATAAGGGTAATAATAAAAAAAAGCCTCGGAGATACCCGAAGCTTTGGGCCGTGTGATTATTATCTTACGATAATTCTTCGATTCTGCTGGCTTGTCTGCAGAAGATTTTGAGTTTTTTCTCAAGCTCGTCAAATTCTTCTGTGGTGAACTGTTCTGCTTTTAATGCAGTCTTGTAAATGGCTTTCCACCAGTAGAATCCAAGTAGCATTTCGTGTTGTTCTTTTGTGAAATTGTCGTCGAGGTCTGATTCTATCTGAAATCCTGCCTCTAGGTGGTCGTTTTTGGTTTTTAGCTTTCTCTGAAGGTCTGTAAGTGCATACAGTAATGTGCCAACGTAAAACGTTTGCTTGTCATCTGCATCTACTATGTCCGCAAACAGTACCTTTTCGAAGAAATTTTCACCTAATTCAAACCTGCGTAAATCATCAAACCACGATCTTTTTTTGATCCAGTCTTTTTGATTTTTTTTGATCTTTTCAACTCCTTTGATATACTCAATAAAGCGTGTTACTCTATTAGCATACGTTTCCTCTTGTGTTTCTAGTTTCTCCATATGTCTATTTTTTTTTATTTTTGAGAAAAAATTATAACGAAATAGTACATAGAGTCAATACTTCAAATATGTCTATATGCTTTTGGTAAGATTGAGAATTCCTTGTTTGGTATCGCTAGATATCTGGTTATCCTTTGTGATTCTTTGTACGTATCCTTGTATGATGGGAAGGATAATCTGTTTGATAATCTGATATTTTTTTTCTTCTTCTTTGCCGTTGTTGAGCTCTTTGTCCCGCCGTAATTGAAGCTCTAGCAAAGCTTCGTTTTGACTTGGATCATTGATAGCTTGTGTAATTGTTGTCTCTGGCAGGGTAGTGGTAATCTGGGTAATTAACTCAATGAGTTGTGCCCACTTATCTTGTGATTCTATAAATTGCTTTATGAATTCTTGATAAAATAATGCTGCAACCAACAACTCTCTATCTATTTCATATTTTTTTTCTGTCTTTTTCGTTGTTTGTTGAAGGATAAATTTGCCTTCGTTTTTTGCAAACTGGACATATTGTGCGCGCATTACTTCGTATCCAATCCCAAGTTTTTCTCCAAGTACTTGGATATAATGATCCTGCATTGGCATATTGCTAATATTCAAAATAAGTCCGAAAAGGATGTTTAATATTTTTTGTTTATCGATAGGTGAGGTGAGATCAAATTTCTTTTTTAGATTTTGAAAAACAACAGAAAATCCATCCTGACTTTTTTGTCGTTGTTCATCGAATTTCTCTTTTCCATCTTCCATATTTGCGAGTTCATCGATATCTTTGTATCATTCTGGAAGGGTAATGATTTTGGGAAATACATTGTGTTGATATGCTAAAGTAAGTGCTCTTAAGCTTGCATCTTGACCTGCATCATCACTGTCAAAGAGTAAAAATACGTGTTCGGTGTATCTTTTGATGAGTTTTAGATGTTCTTGAGTAAGTGAGGTTCCACATGTTGCTACACCGAGCTTATATCCCAATCTTGCCAATCCTATGACGTCCATTTGTCATTCTACTATAAACAATGCGTTGTGTTCTTTTATGTCGTTTTTTGCTCGATTGAGTCCGTAGAGTATCTTTGATTTTTCAAATGCCTTGTGTTCTGCACTATTCATATATTTTGGCTTATCGTTTGGATCTAGTATTCTTGCACTAAATCCTATGATGTTGTTCATGGTATCGTAAATAGGAAAGGTGATTCTGTGTTTGAAGAATGTATAGATATCACCTCCAGTCTGTGATTTTTTTGCAAGTGATGCGTCTATCAAGTCCTTATCATTGAATCCTTTACTTTTCAGTTCTTGGATCATTGCGTAATGGGAATCTGGTGCATATCCAATCCCAAAATCTTTTATCATCTGATCAGAAAGTTTTCTATGCTCATGAAGATATTTCTTTGCTTCTGTATTTTTTTCTAGTTGTTCTACAAAAAATTTCTGAGCAATTTTATGAATGCGTTTTATCTTTTCTTTTTCGTCTTGTCGATCATCGTGTTTGGTAGGATCTATCTGATATTTTGCCAAATCTATATTTGCTTGTTTAGCCAATTCCTTTGCTGCATCCCAAAAATCTATCCTTTCTATCTCTTGCATAAAGGTAATTACGTTTCCTCCTTTACCACATCAAAAACACTTGAATATTTGTTTGGTTGGTGATACCATAAAAGATGGTGTCTTTTCGTTATGAAAAGGGCAGTTACCCGTAAAATTAGCTCCTGCTCTTTTGAGAGGAACGTATCTGCCAATAATGTCTACAATATCGACGGTTGATAAGATATCTTCGGTGAGTTTGCTCATACGATGAAACTATGTAGCGTAAAGTCTATCTAATAGATAGTATGATGGAGTGTATATATTTTTGAGTATTTCTCAATACTACTATAGAGATATTCTTTGAGTAAACAACACTTGACAATTTTTTATTAATAAATATAGTAAATTGTCTATTTACTTCAATTGTCTTTCTCTATGACTATTCGTATAAATAATGATTTATCTAATCTCAAACACCAGCTCCAAGAATATCACGGTGGTACGAAGCTCAAAAATATTCCTGAAATCACTTCTTCTGCTTTGTTTCAGAGTATTACTCCAACAATTATGATCTCCTTGGATCAGACTGTGAGTGATGTTATAAAAAAACTCAATGATGCACTCAGTACAGAGTCTGTCATTCTTCAATTTGGAAAGTTTCAGGAACAGATGAGAAACAAAGCTATCCTTCCTTCTCAGAGATTGCCCGAAAATCAAAGAATAGAATTTTATCAACATAAAAATGTCCATGAGTGGCTTGAGTTGTTACTTTCCCCCAAAGAGCATTATTTTACTATTAATCCTGCAAGTTTCAAAAAATGAGATAAGAAGCATAATCGGGGTGTGTTTCAAAATGCTATTGATACCGTTGTTATTGATCCTGAACATATCTCAGATTCAAGTCTTGAAACTTTAGATATTACCTTAGATCCTGACTGTCAGAATGTTAAGGATATTTTCAAAAAAATGCGTCCTTTGAATTATCAAGATGCAGATGAAAAGAAATATACCGTAAGAATTCATGAATATGAGGGAAAATATATTGTATTTGCCGCACACAAGATGCTTTATAATGCCTCACAACCTGCTACCAAGTGAGAACAGAAAAAAGAAGATGTAGTCTGATATATGGCTGTCTATCCTGATATTTTTTCTATGGTTAGAAGAGAGGAGCATATTATTGATACGACAATAGAAAAACAACAAGAATATGCTGATATCAAAAAGAAGTTAGTAGCTTCTATCAGGGAAATTGATCGAAATAAAAAAGAATATAGTGTCCGTGTACAGCAGAATGTCCAAGAAATCATTGCAGAAATAGATAACGAGACGTCTGCAAAAATAGTGGCAGATAAATTATATCATTTATATAAAATAACTGGTAAACACAGTGGAAACGATAAGCTGCTTTTGGAAGCGAGTATGAGAAATTTTACCAAGAGAATAGCCCAACTGATAGGTATATCTGCCTATACACAATTACATCTTCTTGAACTTACTGATACTTTGGATGATCAAAATGCTAATCTTGAGTATTTTTATACTCAGATTTCTATGTTTCTTGCTGATCCGACTATCAGATATAGTAAATTTCTTATAGCATTTGAAAATTATTATACTTCACAAAGATGATCTCTCAAAGAGCCATTCCGTACTTTTGATAAACAAATCAAACAGTGTTTTGGTAATCTTGCTACCCTAAGAACTAAAAATCCAACTTTAGTTATGCAAAAGGCACAAGTTATTCTTGCTTTACAAAGAAAAATTTGGGAAACATATACGTGGAAACATGAATTTAAATTGTGAAATCTCTCTCCCGAATGACTTCAACAGAAGTTATTAGATGTTTCTTCTGATGAATCGATCAAACACGTTTTTCCTTGATTGTATGCTTCTCTTTTTGCACGTATCAACGAAAAAAGAGCGCAATTTTCTGTTGATTTTACAAAACCACAGCTCAATCGTTTTTTTGATGAGTTGAATGATATGGAACTCTTGCAATCAACTATAGATGTGCTTGATGGTATGTTCAAATAAACTATTTGATGTAGAAAAGATACAGATTTTCTTTGTGTAATTTTTTTGCAACTGCCTGTATATCATCAATAGTAAGTTCCTTATATTTTTTGAGGATTTCTTCCAATGTTTCTACCTTTTTGTAGATTAGATATTGATTTCCGATAAAGCTGGCCATTTCGTCCGAAGATTCTATTCCCATCTGGATTTGTCCTTCGTTGTATCCTATAGCGTTGTCGAATTCTTCCTGCGTGATGTTTCATTCAGCTATATGTTGTATTTCTTCAAATATTTTTTCTATCCCGAAATCAAACCTTTTTTTGTCGATCCCTGCTCTTATGACAAATACTCAAAAATCTTCCTGACTCATATGACTGGCTTTGATATAATAACATAATCCTTGTTTTTCTCTGATATTCTGAAAAAGTCTGGAAGACATATTCCCTCAAAGAATCGTTGCAAGTACGTTTGCTGCATATCTTGTAGTGTCGTCACCATTAAACCCTGGCGCTGATATAACCAAATGAGTTTGTTCGTTTTTTTGTTCATAAAAAGCTTCGTGTTGTGTAGGTAGCGTCTGGATAAAATCCGGCTTTTTTCCTTTTTTGGAAGAAGGTATATTACCGAATTCTTTATCTAATTGTCCTATAATTGCTTGTTTATCGCCTATTTTTCCTGCAATTACAATAATAAGGTTATCTTTGGTATAGAGTTGTGCTTTGTGCTCAAAAAGCATATCTTGATTGAATGCGCGTATGTTTTCTTCAGTACCTATTACTGGCCATCCATAACTATTGTCTCCAAAGTAATATCCTTGTCGTTTTTGCATTGCCATTGCCATGGGATTGTCTTCATACATCTTCAGTTCTTGGATAACTACTCATTTCTCTCTTTCTAATTCCTCGGCATTAAATTTTGCATAATTCATCATATCTGCAAGCACGTCTATTGCTTTATTTATGAATTCTGGTGCGCATTTTACATAATATCCAGCGTATTCATCTCCCGTATAGGCGTTAAATTCACCTCAAAACTTGTCTACTGCTTCAGCGACTGATTTTGGGGTAGGGTATTTTTCTCATCATTTAAAGAAAAGATGCTCTAAAAAATGGCTAATTCCGTTATTTTCTCTGTTTTCGTAGATACTTCCTGCTTTACACATGATCTCTATGGTGATAGAGTTTGCGTCTTGCATAGGTGCAAAAATAACGTCTATTCCGGCTATGTTCTCTATAGTGTATTTCATGATTAAACGATTAAACGATAAAATGACTAAACGATTAAGGATTTTGGTGTAAATTGCAATGTTTTGAATCATACCATGAACGTTATTTCTAGGTGTAGTGTAGAAATATTCACTCGTATATGTAATTTCTTACTCATTGAAATGGTTATGTAAAAATCATTAACTTTGTTTTAAATTGTATTGACAAATTAGCTTTTTGGATTATAATACCCCTGTGAAAAGTTTATTCTTTGTATGTCCTGATGAGTGTAGCATCAAAAACAAACACAAGAAGGTTTATCACTGTAGTCCTTAGTTCTGTGGCAGCCCTTATCGTCCTTCCGACGTGGGCAGATACCACCCAAGGAATTAATACTATTCCTACAGTAAGTTCTGTTGTGTCAACGTCTTCATATCAACCAAATCAAGATCTTTCCCAGTTGCGAATTAGACTTACTGAGAGGTTTTCTTGAATTGTTACCGAAGCCCGTTCTTTGATTAGTTCCACCACAAATATTCCTCTTTCTCATGAAGCAACGCTTTCTTCTAATGGAACAGCTTTTCGTACGATTGATGTACGTCACTGAATTTGAACCAATACTACTGATCAAGATTTCTTTACTGATATAGTAGATGATCCTTATAGATGATATATTAATAGATTAGCAGCATATAATGTACTTATTCCTTCTGAGAAATTTTTTCCTCAAAACTATTTTCGTACAGATGATTTTATGTCACTTCTTGCTAAATTATATAAAAAACCTATTCCACAAGAGGTATTGTTAATAGCAGCTTCTGCTGACATATTGACCAAATGAATGCTTCAACAGATTATGTATGCTCTTCCTGATGCTGAAACTGCCTATATAGACGGCAATCCTTATGATAAGTTGATAAGAGCTGAATGAGCGTATTATATCGTTCGTATGTTTGATGTACCTTCATTACCATCTTATCCCCAAAATACTGTTGCATTAAAAAATGCTTTTGACGATATTGTACGTAATCCTCATGCTGATGATATAGGTGTACTTGCAAATTTTGGTGTGCTCAATACTCAATCTCACAAATTCTATCCTGATAATTATGTTCGTCATTACGATTTTGTTATTTTGTTTATTAATACATTATTGGCTTCTAATAATAATTCTTTACCTTCTGGTCTTGAAGATTCTTATTTTGCTGATGTAGATGATTCAGCAACGTATTTTTCTCAATTGATTTATGCTGCTAATCGTGGACTTATAGATCATCTTATTATAAGTAAAAGGGGGCAACTGTATTTTCAACCTAATGATTTAATTACTCAAGATGAAGTCTATCACACCCTTTCTAATGCAACTAATGTTGAAATCATTCATAATGATTATGTTGCTGAAAATACTAATATATCTAGATGTGAATTGGCTCATTTATTGGTAAATGTTTTTCAATTACAACCAAATAAACAACTTTCCAATATATCTTCATGAAATATTTTGGATACTGGTGATCTATCGATGGTATTGAAATTGAAAACATTTCTTTCTATGTTTTAAATTCTATTTAGATATGTACTAAATCTCAGGCATCTAGTGTGACTGGGATTTTTTAGTTTCTTTTTCTTTCTTTTTGTAAAATATTCTTATTATTCATCAAATAAATAATATACCAATAAATATAGCTACTCCTGATTGTCGATTCCAAATAAAGAGAATATGTCTCATGTCTTTTTTCCCTCCTGCATAGATTTCTGATGGCGGTTTTCCATCAGTAATATTGAAATTGAATTGTGGTGTGTATGATATTTTGCTGTTGAGTAAAAATACCCATCAGTATTTTGGTAAAACAAAGCTTTTTGATGTGACTAATACTCATGTATTTGCTGGCACTATTATGTCAAATACGAATTCTTTTTTATATCCTAATATATTTGATACTTTACTTAGTATCTCTATTTTTTCTTCTACATTACCTTTGTTGACTATTCCCATATTGAATACGTATTCATCTTCTTTTTGTTGTAATGTAGGATTTGGCGATATATCTACCATTTGTTTAACCTCTCCCGTGGTTACGAATACATCGATAAATTTGGCTGAACGAACAGTTACGTTCATTGTTTGATTTTTTGGAATATCATCTAATACATTATATAATATACATCCGTGACTTAATCATTTGAATCATGCAGAATATTGTATGCTATAGTTTTTTTTAATTGTCTCTCATGGTCATATGATTAACGAGTGATCATATGTCTGTATGAAATTAGCAAATTGTGTTTTTGGTCTATCGGGAGCATTACAAGCTCTGTGTTTGAATGTATCATCAGTAATAGTTGCATCTACAAATTCTATTCCTATTTTTAATTTTACATTTGACGTATTTCTTAATTGTATACATATGGGCAATTTCTCTCATGCTTTTGTTGTTACATCTATTTCATTGCCAGCTTGATTATAATTGCAGAATTCCATCTCTATATTTCATAAATGAGATGTTTGTGCAAACCCTAAAGAGGCAACAAATAACCCCATATATATTATTCAGATTGTCGATATTATTTTTTTTATATTCATTTTTTCTTATTCATATAAATAAATTTCTAATCCACCACTATATACATCTGGAATCTGGTATGCTGGAATATTTATTTTTACGTATGGTTTGTTTCCATAAACTCAAGCTGGACAACTATATTCCGATGTGATATAATCTCTTTGTATATATGTTAATATTGTATTACCCGTTTGATATGTTCCTAGTGTTGGGTTTACATATACAGCATTTGTTGCTGTTGTCCCTGGTACTATAGAAGTGTCAATTCCTGTTGCCATAAAAAATGAATTATTATAACTTATATATGAGTTATGATTGATTCCTGTATATCTTATGAGTGATTGTATACTGGTATATCGTCATGATGTTCATTTTCGATCATCTACTCTAAAATTTCCTGTAAATTGTCCTGAAAGTGAAACAATACTTGTTGAGGCTGGTGTTGATCATATATAATATCCTAAAGGTCGAGTAATATTACGTCCTGAAATATTTACGTTGGTTTGTCTTCCTGTAGTAGCACTTAATTGCCAAGTATTGAGTACATATCAAGTATAGTTGTATGTTCCACTTACTACACATTGTCTATCATCGGTAAATAATCGGTTTCCTGTATCATATTTTGCAAAATTAGATCTCCACATTTGTAATATTTCCCCACTACTTAATGCACGATTTCGAATACGTACTTCATCTATAGCACCACTAAATCGACGAGTCGCATCAAGTCTTCATATTGTAAGTTGCGAATCTAAAATATCTGGTGTTGTATCTGTATTCTCTACAGTTCAAGCGACTAGTTGTCAATTTACATAGATTTTACTGGTTGTTGATATCAATCATGGTGTCTTGGTGAATGTAACATAATATCGTTGTCCTGTTTGCAGAGCTGTGGTTGCTCTATATCTGTTGTTTCGAAAATCTAATGCTGGTCTTCAGTTTTGTCGTGTAGTTGATAATCATCTATTTACTGTTGTTGTGCTATTTCATACTGCAGACGGATAGTTTCAATCTCGTATTGCTCAATCTCGTTTCATCCAATATGCTATGGTGAATGTTGCATTACCAGATAATCAAATATTATTTCAAGATATATACCCATTACTTCAATTAAACATATATGCACCGTTCCATCTTCCATTACTGTTCCATGTTATTCATCCGTATCAACTTCAATGGTTTCAATAGAATGAAAAATCTTTTGCGATTCCAGTAGTCTCTCATAGAGAAGCTATATTATCAAAATTATACATCAATAGTAATCAAGAATCATAGTATGGATATGTTGTTCCATTCATGGTATAGTTAAATGTATCTATTCCTATAGTGCATCATGAGATCTGTATCTGTGGTTTGAAATTGTTTCCTGTCAGCGTTCATCATCATGCAGCTGGAGTTGTTCCTGTAAATTCTATCGTACATGGGGTCCCTAGTATAGAGTTTGTTTGAAAATGTGTGGCAAAATCTAATCCGGAATAGATTTGTGTTACCACGCGTTTTGATTCAATTCCAGCTGTTAATGAAATTCCTGTACTTGTGTTTATTGCTTGTCCAATTTTATAGCTAGTAATATTTCCAAATAATGAATATTTGTTGATGTATGATAGGTTTGCTAATCATGTTACTGTGAATGGTCATTGATTTATTGTTGATGTGGGTAGTCACAAAAGTGATCACGTATATTTTGTGATAAATGATCAGATATATTTTGTTGCATCAAAAATTCCTCACGTTTTGAGTGTGTTTCAGCTGTAGTAGACTGGTTGCACTTGTGTTAGTATACCACTACCATACGAATATTTGTCTGTTGTGCTTCCTGTATAGTTTTTTTGTCCTATGATTTCTGTTCGTGTACCTGTCCATGGAACTAGGTAACTTCCTATCGTGTTTATAGGATTTGTTATATAGTCTCGTGACATTGTTCCTGTACTTTTCAGTATGCCTGCATTTCGTCATATTCATGGAAAATCATTGCTTAATCATATAGACAATGTTCATATTATGTCTCCTAGTGTATTGTTAAATACTACTGTATTTCCATAATATTTTACTGTTGAGAATGTGTCTATATTTATTCAATAACTGTTGTTATATACTTGTATATTGTTTAATGCAATATTTGGCGCATATGTTATTCGTAGACCATTATTATTCATGTTATTATATATTTGGGTGTTATTTATAATTATGTTTGAACTTGATGAAAGCCCTATTCATACTGCACTATTATTGTATATTTGACTGTTATTTACTGTTGTGTATGAAGAATCTGTTCATAAAACGATACCATAATCATTGTTATATGATTGAATATTGTCTATGTTGGTATGTTTGCTATCATCAAATAGGAATCCATAACCATTGTTATTGTATGTTTTGGTGTTGCTTATTGTATTGTTGTTAACACAATAAAAATCAATACCGAGTCAATTATTGAAACTATTTACATTATTTATTGTTGTGTATGACTCATTGTATGATGGTGTATATCATGTTGGTTGTGCACGTAATCGAATTCATCTTCCTTCATGATTATATACTTGTACATTATTTATTGTTGTGTTCTGAGAATATCGTTCATATATTCAAATATTGTTTCCTGAATGACTAGGTACGGGTCCTCATCAAGTTCAGTTTATTGATATATTATCAAATATATTCTGTTTTGTATTGCTTACCTCAAACATACTCAAAAATAAATACGTTGTACTATGAAATGTTGTTCCTGTACTTTGATTACTGATTATTGCGCTACAGTTAGCCATATTTATGCTTGCTGCTCAGGTAGAAACCTGTCAGGTAAGTACATAGATAGTATTGGATGCTAGGGTAGTGATGTTTAGATTTCCTGTGTACACCACATTCATTTCTATACCACTACATTGTGTGGTATCTCGTCCGCTCCAAGATTTTGTATATGCTGTTGTATCTCCTGGTCCTGTTCCATACAGTGCACAGATGATATTATCATCTGCTGGTGTACCGTTAGTTCGAAATGCTCCGGTAATAAAGTTGTCATTGTTCCATCGTGCTGCACAATCAACAGCAGCATCTACGATAATAGAATCACTAAAATTTGCTCAGGTATTTCATAACTTATCTACTGCTCTCATATATACCGTTCTTATTCAATCTCATCCACTTAATACTCGTGAACTTATGGTTCCAGGACAGCCAGCGTTAAAATTTGTTGTTGGATTTGTTATATTGTCTATGTAGATTCCACTGAATCATATTCATCCTACATTATCTGAAGGACAATCACTAATAGTTAACGTGACTATTCAGGTGTGAGTGATTCAATTGTTGTTGTTAATTACTATTGTTCATGTGCTTGGTGGTGTGACATCGTAGATATATGTTCCTGTCGCTCAGGTTGTTGTGTTGCCCTCATTGTCTTCTATCTTGAATCTAATGTTTATTGTTGCTAGCGGATTCAGTCCAGTTGCATAACAATAACCAGTCGTAACAGTACCTGAATATGTCGCTGGTGCTCGTGTACTTCCTGTTGTATACATACATGTTCCCGTATTTAATCATAG
>CAJBLF010000021.1 GCA_903953935.1 uncultured bacterium | reverse complement strand
TTTTTAGATACGTAATCTAAATAAATGAACATCTCCATAAGACACGAAGAAGAAAAAGACTTTAGAACTATAGAAGAACTAACAAGAGAAGCATTTTGGGATCTCTATAAACCAGGATGTGATGAACATCTTGTTGTTCATAAGATGAGAAATGTGGAATCGTTTATAAAAGAATTAGATTTTGTCGCTTGTGATAAGGATAAGATTCTTTGATATATCATGTATTCCAAAGCTAAGATAATCAATAGTGAAAACAAAGAATTTGATGTTCTATGTATGTGACCACTAGCCGTACTGCCTACACACCATAAACAAGGAATCGGTAGTTTACTAATGAAATATTCACTCGAACAAGCGAAACAATTAGGATACAAAGCCATAATTATATTTGGTGATCCAGGATATTATCATCGTTTTGGATTTGTAAACGCTGAAAAATACAATATTCAGACATCTGAAGGACTAAATTTTGAACCATTCATGGCATTAGAGCTATATGATAAAAGTCTCAGGGGTATTTCTGGTAAATTTTACGCTGACAAGGTATTTGAGACGGACAAAGAAGAATTAGAAGCTTTTGAAAAAGGATTTCCCTACAAAGAGAAGCATATCACAGATACACAATTAAAAATGTAAGAAATAAATAATAGAGGAGAGGACTTCTGACAAAATAGATCATAAAATCAAAACACAAACACTCTCCAAAAACTTTTCTCAGAATTCAATTCCAGAATGATACAAATTACGACACAATTGAACAAATATAAGCTCAGCTCGAAAAACACCGTATTTTAGACCTTCTTATACTTTGCACAATATATCTTGTGCAAAGTATGTTGTATTTAGAACGCAGTTAGTATAAGCATTTTTAATGATTTTTTAGACAAATATATACCGTATAAAAAATATATATACCTATACTACTTTGAAAACATACAACAAGCAAAAACACCCCAAAAAGACCAAAATCCAAGAAAACACCTATTTTGACGGAATTTTAAGCATGTTTTGTGGATCTGAGTGGCACTAAGTGCCCATCAAGGAGCAAAAAAGACCAGTTTAAAACTGGCTTTTTTTATTTTTATAGGGGAGTACTCCTCTACTTTTAAAAAAACTTTTCAACTCTCAAACCTAAATTCTCAACACTCAACATTTCAATCTTTCAATTTTTCAATGTTTTAATGTTTATTATTTTCATATTCCTGTATTTGATTTCTAACAATTTCTTCATCTTCTGGATTAGTTACTCAAAACCATGGATCATTCGTTGTATACATTTTTACTTTAGAAATCTTAGGTAATTCTACAGGCAAATAACACTCTATTTTTCTATCTCAACTATGCTCCTGTTTAAATGTTGTCATATAAGAGTCCAATTTAGATATAGTATGAGCATCCATAGCAAAAATATTCATATTACAGATATCCTTCTCTGCTATAAGTCAGAATTTCTCTAAAGAGTCCTTTGCAATTCAAAGAGTCTCCTCTACTCTTTCTACATAACCTTGTTCATCCAATCTAAGTATTCCTCTATTTGTTGTTCAATGATCAGGTAAAACATTTTTTAAAGGATATCAAACAAGAGCTGGCATTTCTGAATCCTGCAAATGTTGTATAAGAATAGTAAATGCACGAGTACCATAAATATCATCTCAGTTACAGACAACACAAGATCATGAGACAAGATTTTTTGCACTACATAAAGCATCTACAGTTCCTCGTGGTCTATCCCTAACAGCCTCATCAAATGACTGCATGGCGTATTCCACAGGAATTCACTGATAACTATCTCAAAACATTTCTTTGAACGGTAGTTCCGTCATTTTACCGACGATAAAGATGATCTTAGAAAATCATGCAGGCAATGCTTGATACAAAGAATATTCAATAAGACTAGAATCATGTGGTCAGACTTTGGCGAATTGTTTTATCTTACCACCAAAACGGGAGGACATTCATGCTACCATATATACCAATGAAACATCTTTTTTCATAGAGATATGTTAAACAATAAAAGAACATAGAAACAAAACATACAAAGAAACTTATACTATATTATGCAGAGAATTGCAAGTCTTTCAAAAGAAAAAACCAAGATTATTTATTATAATTGATATTGATTTTTATGGAAAAAAGGATATAAGTTCTTTTGTTAAAAACAAAAAATTATATATAAAAATAATTGTAAACGTATGATGAACGATGAGAAAATTGAAGGGTACTTCGTTGTATTAAACGAAGAAGAAAAGCAGGAGATAGCTCGTGCAATGAAATTGAACAACGGACGTGCTGGCGTCTTCAAAGAGAAAAAAGAACTGATTTCAACATTACAAAAGCACGAATCTCTCAACAAAGAGAAAATGCATGTAATTGAAGTTAGCGTCCCCCCCTCTTGCATCACAAACCTGAATTGTACCAAATTCGGGATAAAATGCGCACAAGGAGTCACAGTAACCAAAATCGAATCATTCTCAGAAGCAATGAGGGGAATCGAAATAAGGTAACAACATCCGAACAAAGACCACCGGAAGGCAAGTGTATACTGCCTTCTTTTTTTGTTATATCATAGTATTTTTTTTTCATTAAAAGAAAAAGCTACTTGATAATAACCAAGTAGCCATACCCATTGGGGATGGCCACCTATTATTATTAGGTTTATAGAACCGATACTACGCTACCAGTTGTATAAACCAAATAATTTTAATGCCATCTCCAAAGGTTGATGCGAACCTTTCACTTTGGTAAGTTACTTAGTTAGCGAACAAATCTTTAGAATACTAAGAGATTTGTAATAGTAATGTTTTGACTTGAGCCCATCTGGCATAACTCATTTTTGTTTAGGGATATTTTTTGTTTACGGCAATAATATATCCTTATAGAGTATCAAAACAAAGGGAGTATGTAATTATCATATATCTTTTCGTTAGCACACGATCAAAAAAAAAATCATATTTATATTGTCATATTATAATTATTGTGATAAAATAATATACAAAAAAAGGCCAAGAAACAAGTCTCGACCTAGCATTAGATATTTAAAAACACTAAAGTTCAATTATTCAGTTCCTTCTGTAGGAATAGTATCTACAGGAAGCGCAGTTGGTGTAGTACCAAAATCCACAGTTGGAGCAACATCAGCTCCTTCCTTAGCCTCAAATTGTTGTGCCTTTTCAAATCCGAATATTGCCGCTACAATATTTGCAGGAAATCTGCGAATATAAATATTTAATGTATTAACTGTGTCATTGAAGTTTTTTCTTTCAACAGTAATTCTATTTTCTGTACCTTCAAGCTGAGTCATAAGATCACGGAACGCTTGAATAGATTGAAGTGTAGGATAACTTTCAACAACCGCTAAAAGTTTTGATAAAGAAGATGATACCTCACCTTGGACTTTTTGAAATTCAGCAAGAGATTTTGCATCTTTAATATCAACAGTAACTTTTGTTGCATTTGCCCTAGCATTGACCACAGCAACCAATACTCAACTTTCTTGTGCTGCAGCACCCTTGACGGTACTTACAAGATTAGGTATAAGATCCAATCTTCTTTGATATACATTTTCTACTTGTGACCAAGCCGTTGCGACTGATTCATCATATTTTACCAAAGTATTATACTTACCAACAACAAAAAATCATACAACAACTACAATAGCTAGAATAATAAGTAATGTCTTTTTCATGAGAGAAAAAAATTATAAAGTAAAACAATTAACCTTAGTACACAACTGAAAAAGATATTGGTGTACATCATGAATAAGTAAAGGAATATTACGATCCTCTATCCTATCTTCTATAAGATAGTAAAAAATCTGACTATTACAAGACCAAGCCACATCGAAGAGCGAAAGTAATACCTTCATATCATCAGGCAAAGTAATATCGGGAGATTTTAAGAATAATGCTCATTCTCGTAAAATTTGCATACCTGGCAAAATATGTTTCAAAAAATCTCTTCCATTGCGGTGAGAAAGATATTCCTCTCTCAATTGAATGCGTTTATTGCGAATTTCAAATTCAAGCGCAGATCTAAGATCTGATAAAGTAATGGTAAAGTCGAATAATATATCATTTCCATAGAAAAGTGTAGAATGATTCTTGATATGTAAGAGTTTTAGACAAAAAACATCATTTCATTCTTTTATGTCATCTTCTGTCAACAATATAAACTTTTCGTGCACAAAGAAAGATCTTATAGCGTTTAGAGAAACAAAGTTTACCTCATTGACAATAAAAACAGGAATAGTTTCTTTTTCTCTTTGATATAGATAGATAGATTGTACTCAATCTCTCAATACATTGAGAATATGTTGAAGTTTTTTAGTGTTCATGAATATATGAGTAAATATATAAATACTTATTGTGTCTTTTTTTATCGTGATCAAGAAGAACCTCATCATCAGAAACTTCATCCACCAAATCATCAAAAACTTGATCATCATCAAAAGCTGCTTCCTCCTCATCAAAAGAATAGAGCACCACCACCAGGTTTAGCATATAATCACATCAGAAGACCAAAAAGCAAAAGGATATATGATATAATTATAGAAAGAATTATTGTTGATATAAAGAAAAAAATTATAAACGATAAAACAAGTCAAACGCCACCATAAATATATCGTCCATTTTTTCTCATTCTTCTTCATGTTCATTTCGTAGAAGGCACAGTTATCCAGCGACCAAACCCAGACAATAAAAAAAGAACAAATACTAACATATAAAATATATAGTTGTCATTATTATTTCACGAAGATTGTTGTGATGATTGTGAATATGTTTTTATTGTACTAGGATCTTGTTTGATATACGACAAAGCATCATCAAGCATTTCCATAATTCATTGATAATAATTGCCTTGTTTAAAGTTTGGAGGAAAACGAGCTTCTCATATCTGTTTAGTTGCAAGATCAGGCAATACTCACTCTAAACCATATCCTACTTGAATAGACCACTTTCTATCATCAACCGCTATCAAAATTACCAAACCATTATTCTGACCCTTTTTTCCTACTCACCATTGATTCCCAACGTCTACTGCTACAAGATTAATATCATCATCAACGGTTGGTACTACCAAGAGAGCTATTTCAATACTAGTTGCCTGTTCTATTTCTTGTATCTTAGCAGTCAGATCAGCCTTTTGAGTTTCAGAAAAAACTCAGACCTTATCGGTAACATATCATTCATAGCTAGGAATAGTAAACCCGTAAGCTACTCAAAACAGACATACGAATAGCAAACCTTTAATGAGATATTTCACTACCATTATTAAAAAGGTAAAGAATCTATGGTGTTTTGGGGATTTCAATACTTCAAATTATTTACTAGATCATAACAAGTTTTTTCATCACCTGCTTGTTTATATATTTCATAGATTTCATCAAGAGCTTCTTTAGGTATTCATGCAGTTGATGTAACAGTGTGTGATTCAGGAATAACAATAAAAAATCTTTGTATTTTGGTCTCATCAAATCGTTCATCTTTATGAATAATAAATCATCTTGAAATTCAATCTTTTGTGGAAAACGATCTAATTCATTCTTTCTTTTTTTTGTTAAGATAACAATCAGCCTGAACCTTTATAATTATTCAATCATTACTTACAACTACTCAAGTATGATAAGGCATCATTCACGTCAATCAAATCTCGACTTCGTCTCATGACTTAAGACCATGAAAATATTTTTGTTGTAATTGGTTTTGTTCCTGCTGTTGTTCAGGATTTAAGGTTCATGCTCCAAAAAGAAGTACATCAGCCAAATGGAGTTGGAAAAGAATTATCTGCTGTTCTCTGGTAATCTTTTTTTCCTTATGCACTTCATCTTGGATATGGATATGATGTTCGGTTAGGTGTCTAAACGGATCCATACTATACAACACAAATAAAAAAAATAGATATGCTATATGTGCTATTTTTGCTTATTATCAACAGAAGTATTCTTGTCTGGGTAACTACAGAGAACATTATCTAGGTATTGTACCCCACAAAAATATTCACAAATAGAAACATTTTTTATTGCACATTTATGCGTATTCACCCCATCAGTTTGATTCCAAGGACATTGCATCTGTTTCCATGAAACCATATCCTCTGAAACAAGGTCAATATCCATATTTGCCCCATCAAGAATTTTGACTTCCATACCTTTAAACCAATTAAGATTTAAAAATTAATAATGAATGAATTATTTTATTATAGATTACTGTTATATACAATAGTTCATAAGATACAAAATCTAACATTATTCATTTTTCATTATTCATCATTCATTGATTTTTTTAATAAGTTCCGTCAGATTTTGATTTGATTTCAGTGAATTTCATAATAGTTTTTTCAAAATAGAGTTCTGACTCACCGACCGGTCCATTTCTATTTTTTCTCACACAGATATCAGTCAATCATTTTTTATCGGTATCAGGATCATAATAATCTTCCCTATGAAGCATGATTACTCCATCGGCATCTTGTTCTATCGCTCATGATTCTCTCAAATCAGAAAGCTGTGGTTTTTTATCAACTCTTTTCTCCACTTCACGAGAAAGCTGTGACAATGCCATAATAGGAATTTCAAGTTCTCTAGCAAGTTCTTTGAGTCCTCTCGAAATTTCAGAAATCTCCTGAACTCTATTTCAAGAATATCAAGAATTTGATCAGCTCATCAATTGAAGGTAATCGATAATAACTAGGTCAAGCGTAGTCTTTTCTATCTTCAGTCTTCTAATTTTTGATTTCAATTCCGGTATGGTTGTAGATCATTTATCATCAATAAATATATTTGTTTCAGAAAGTAACTCCATAGATTCTCCCATCACAGTAAAATCCTCAGTATCCAATTGTCACTTAGCTATTTTCCCCATAGGAATACCAGAAACCATAGACAATACCCTATCAGCAATCTGTTCGGAGCTCATTTCTAGAGAAAACAAAGCAACACTTTTTTTTTGGTCAACGGCCATATTTTTGAGAATATTTAATGCGAAAGCGGTCTTACCCATACTCGGACGAGCAGCAAGAATAATAAGTTCTGCAGGTTTAAATCAGCCCATCATTTCATCAAGTCCATGATACCCAGAAAACACTTTTCTTTCATGCGCTTTTTCTGGATGATCAACGATATCCATATACTCCTCTACCCTCTTATTTAGAATTTCTCAGATAGAATGGACCTTTTCAGCAACATTATTCTGAGTAAGATCATAAACTCTTTTTTCAATATCTTGTAAAACAAGGAGAGTATCTTTTTGTTCATATACATCACCAATAATTTTTTGTGAGGTCTTCAATATATTTCTGAGTACTGATTTTTCTTTAACAATTTTTACATATTCAGCACACGAAGATGTACTTAACAAAAAACTGGAAAGTTCATAGAGATAATCAGTACCTCCTATAGCGTCCAAGACAGCATCCTTGGTCAATTGATCAGCCAAAGTAACTACATCTATAGTTTTACGAGATCACCAAAGATTTTTGATTCCTTGATAGATGTAAAAATGTTCCCTATTATAGAAATCTTCAGGAGCAAGACCCAAACCATCATAATAATACATCAATTCATTGTCCATCAATACCCCACAAAGTACACCCTTTTCTGCATCTACATTGTGTGGTGGTAATTTGATATCTTCCAAGCTCACCATTTCAAATACACTGTAAAATAGTAAAATATTTCAAAGATTAAATGATTTTTATAGTAAACAGAACAATTAATCTTGTGGTTTTTTATTTTTGTAGTTTTTTAATCAAACAATGCAAGAGGTAATTTCAAGAAAATGTAGGTAAGAACTGTGTTTTTAACAAGAATTTAACAGGATTTTAACAAAAAAAGAGGATGCTCTAATGTAAGAAAAAACACAAAACAGATTTTTTCTATGTTTGTGTTTTTGTTGTAAAATAGATTATTGTTTGTACATCAATATATATCGTATACTCTCTGATTTTGAATATTTATCTATAATGCTTATTCTACCACCAACTCTTTCAGTTTCTTCTTAGCTTTTTCATTGGATGGTTCATATTCTAATACTCTAAAATAATATTTTTTAGCATTATCAAAATCATGTATCTCTTGATAGAGGTCAGCTAAAGTAAGCATATATGCTGAATTTGTAGGCCTGAGTTTGATTACTTTTTCCATTTCTGTTATAGCATCAGGCTTTCTATCAGTATTATAGAACAACTCAACCATACTGATGTAATACTTGGGATTGGTTGGATTGATAGCTATAGCATTTTGTATAAGCAATTCAGCGATATCAAAATCTCCAGAGGTAAGATAAATTTCACCTATTTGTCGTATAGCTTTATGATCATTTGAATCCATATCAACAATCTTTTTGAGAATAGGCAGTGCTTTTTTATAATTACTCATAGTAAAATACAAATCAGCCAATAATTTATTTAGGTCCTTATCTTCAGCATCTATAGCCAATCATTCGATAATTTTCTTTTCATATTCATCAAGTTTACCATCTTTTCTCAATCACAATGCATCATAGATAATCTTTTCAAGTAATTTTCTTTTTTTGATAATTGTTGTTCTAGTATCTTTATTATCTTCATCGTCTACAATCATTCAAGGATCAGCATATCTAGAAACTGATGGTTTAGACTTAATAATATCGTCTATAGTGGGAGTATGAGGTACAGGTATATGTTTGGGTAGATCATTCACTTTCTGTTTACGCAAACGAGAACTTAAAACAGAAATCTTAGTGGTATATATATACGAAATTTCTCTTTTAAGTCTTATCAATGCATCAAAGGTATCTATTTTACTAAGCAAACGAGTAAGTTTTTTAAATACTTTTCTAGAAAACAAAAATGAAACGATTCCAATAGGCAATCAAACAAGAATAATCGTAAACAACATCCAGAGCAATACTGAGATCTTTAACATCGCACTCTATAACAATATAAATAAATTTTATAGTAAAAATATTATTTTTTAACTATTGGTTTATCAATTTTTTCATTCTTTATAGGAGAATTGCTTCATTGTTTAGTAACATCTCTACTAGACTCATCTGATTTACCAGGTAAGGTAACTTTCTTGATAGTCGTATAAGGAATCCTGACTATCATACCACCATCTTTTGTTTTTACAGTAACATCACCATTCATAATATTAAATGAGAAAACCGTTCCACAAACTTCACATCATGTGTTTTCTACATATGATCATTTTGGTGGAAACTTTTTACTATCTTCGATATACGTTTCTAATTCATAAATCAAGGAACATTTTAATTTTCCACATCTTCCCTTCAATTTCTCTATATCTCTTCATTCAAGATTCTGCAATACGATATTTTCTATTTCAACACTCGGCAATGCTCTAGAACTCTTACAACACAGATTGATTCCATTACATCAAACGAGACAATCAGTACCAGGAGACATCTTAACCATATCTCTTGCTCATATCTGAAACAAGAAAATATTTTTTCCTATCTCTTGCCTAAATTCCTTAACAAAATCTGTAAACACATATCTCTCTTCAGAATAGAAATAGAAGTACAATTGATCAGCAAATATTTGATATCTTGCAGTCACGGGAATAGAATCTTTAAAGTTTTTCTTAAATAATTTTTTGAAAAGCGGAAAGATATCCAATGCTAGAGATTGTTGCTCTGCAAAGAATTCTTTATCTTCTCACTCCAAAACTTTCTGAAAAGTACCTTGTCTATCAGTAACTATCTCATGACCAAGATACGTACCAACAGTTTGCTTACTAACACCTGTTTGATCTACAGAAGAATATACAATTTTATCTCCAGGTTTAAGTTTTGCAAATTGTTCATCATCTACACCTTTAATCAAAACGTTCTTGTTAGTATATCGATCTAATACATATGCGTTTTTTGACATAATCAGATTCAAAAGATAAAATCAAACATAGAATTGTCATTTAAGATTTCTTTACAATTTTTTTAATGACTGGTCTTTTTGCTTTAGCGAAATTATTAATCATAGATTCAAATTCATCTTTACTAAGATATTCCTTATCTAAAAGCACAACCGAGAGTTTTTCTATTAGTCATTTGTTTTGGATGATAAGTTGTTTTGATTTTGCATAACAATCAGCCATATATTTTTTAATTTTTTCATCGATAATCTGAGCAGTTTTTTCACTATATCATCTAAACATACTGTATTCATTTTTATTGTTTTCTAGATAGGTAACCGTTCCAAGATCATTATCCATACCATATTTTACAATCATATTAGTGATGATGTCGGTTGCTTTTTCAAAATCATTTGAAGCTCACGTGGTGATGTTATCAGAACCGAAGAACACTTCTTCAGCAGCTCTTCATCAAAGCAAGGAAACAACCTCATCTAAAAATTTCACTTTAGAAGACAAATACATATCTTCATTTGGCATAATCCACGTTACTCATAAAGCATGTCATCTACGAACAATAGAAATTTTTTCCACTGGATCTGCATGAGGCAATACATGTGAGGTAACTGCATGACCAAGTTCGTGAAACGCTATGATATTTTTCTCTTCTTCTTTCATAGATTTAACCTTCTTTTCTGGGCCCATAATGACTTTTTCCAAAGCATATTCAAAATCATTCTGATCAAGAAGACTCCTGTTTTCCTTGGCTTCTTTGAGCGCTGCCTCATTCACGATATTCTCGATATCAGCACCAACCAAACCACTAGTTCTTTTTGCCAATGACGGTATGTTTATAGATTTATCAAGTTTTTTACCTTTAAGGTAGTAATCAAAAATCAATATTCTTTCATCATATGTAGGCTCAGAAACATACACTTTCCTATCAAATCTTCATGCTCTCATCAATGCTGGGTCTAATATATCAGGCCTATTGGTGGCAGCCATAACAATAATATTTGTGGTATTGTCGAAACCATCCATTTCGGTCAGAATCTGATTTAATGTTTGTTCTTGTTCTTGATGTCATCAAGTCGATCATACTCCTCTCTTTTTCCCAATGGCATCAATTTCATCAATAAAGATAATTGCTCTACCAACTGCTTTTGCTTTTCCAAACAACTCTCTTACTTTGGCTGCTCACATACCGACAAGCATTTCCATAAATTCAGATCCAGAAACAGAGAAAAAGGGAACATTAGATTCTCAAGCAACAGCCCTTGCAAGCAAGGTTTTTCCGGAACCTGGTTGTCCATATAAAAGCACTCCCTTAGGATGTCTTGCTCATACCTTATGATATTTGAGTGGATTTTTGAGATAATCTACAATTTCAGAAAGTTCCATCTTCACTTCATCCATACCTGCCACATCAGAGAACTTAGTTTTCATATTCTTAGAGGTATTCAATTTTCCTGCTTTGACACTAAAGGGGAAACCACCTGCACCACCTTTAGGCATAGCAAATTTAAAAAGAAGCATCAAGATAATAAAGAATATTATCAATGGTCCTACATCTTGCAAAAGCGTTGATCGCCATGATTTCTCATTAAACTTAACATCAACTATAATAGGTCAAGTAAGTGATATTCACAAATCTTTGAGTGAGGTTCCTATAGGCTTTTTAGTTTCAAAAAGATTTACATATTGTTCTGTTAATGTTTTTTTAACACTCATAAAAGAGACAGAACTTCATGTTCATAAATTTTGATATCATTTAAGTGAGGTCTCATCTTCCAAAACCACCTTGGTAAATGTTCACGCATTATATTGTTTCAAGAAATCATTTAATGAAATCTTTTTAGTTTCACGCACAACCTCAACAGTATTTCATTGCACATTAATAGTTTTATATGCTTGAATAGCTCAAGTCACTATAAGAATAAACAGCAATACAAACCATAATCACTTTTTCATACTACGAAAAAAACATAAAATAAAACACTTCACTCCAAATATACTAAATCTGGGATGAATTTCAATGGTAACCCCCAAAACAACAAACCGGTTGAAAAATTCAAGAAATTAACTACACTGACAGGGAACAACTAATTTAGAACTTAACACTTAACACTTACGATTTAAAAGATGGAACTCAAAATTGCTCTCAAAACCACACCAAAGTACATCAAAATACTCGCTGCTGAAGGAATCATCACAGTGAAAGATTTTTTGCAATACTTTCCGAGAGCCTACGAAGACAGATCAACCATTAGAAATCTCCATGAACTTATCTTCAATGAAAAAGGACTCACAGCAACCAAAGGGAAAATCATCAAAAAAAGCATCTTTATAAGATGAGGAAAAAAAATCTACACTATAAATTTTGTAGATCCTGTAGGTAACAAGTGAGTCATAACAATATTTAATTCATGATTTATGGCGAGTAAACTCCACGAAGATAAACGATACATCATCGTAGGTAAACCAACTATAAATTACGGAAAAATATCATTTTCTCATCCAGATGTAGTAGAAACTGAAGCACCAGAAGAACTAGGAACAAGTGAAGAGGAACTAGGAATAAGTAATGAACAAGTCTCAAATTCAAGCTCTCAAGCTCCTAACGTTTATAATAGCTGAAGAATTTTTCCTATCTATCCAGAACTCATGGGAATCAAACCAGGATGGTTCGCACAAAAGATGCGATGACTCATGGACAAGATTGACACAATTTTTTCCGAGTACTTACCTAAGGAATTCATAGATAAATTCTGACTCATAAGCGTACAAGAAACAATTAAAGAAATGCACTATCCGACCAGTTTCGAAAAGCAAAAAGAAGCAAATCTCAGAATATTTTTTGACAGACTCCTAAGAATTCAATTATATGCATTGATAAATAGGAGTACTTACCAGCTAAATAAAACAAATATGGAACATGAAATAATTGACTGGAATATTATAAAAGAAATTATGGCTACCCTCCCCTTTGAATTAACCAATGCACAAAAAAAAGTAATCAAACATATCACAGAAAATATCCATGAACCAAAGCCAATGTTGAGATTACTTCAATGAGATGTAGGAAGTTGAAAAACAGTTGTTGCAGCTATTTCAGCATATTATACCTTTAAAAAATACCAAGGTCAATCCGTATTTCTTGCACCATTGGAAGTACTTGCAAATCAGCATTATAAAACCCTAGCTAAATTACTTTTACCATTGGGACTCAGGGTTGCATTACTCACCTGATCTATGAGTAAATGAGAAAAAGATAAGATAAAATTAGACCTAGCTGAAGGGAGAATACATACCATCATAGGAACCCATGCAGTAATCCAAGAAGACATCAAATTTAAGCAACTTCAATTTGTAGTAATCGATGAGCAGCATAAATTTTGAGTCAAACAAAGAGCATTCTTCAAAAGATTTTGAGCTCCACACATCTTACAAATGAGTGCAACACCCATTCCAAGATCTATGGCGTTGGCATTCTTTGGAGAATTTGATGTAAGTATAATTGATGAGCTACCTATAGGAAGAAAGCCCATCATTACCAAAGTAATTTCAGAAAAAGAATACATACAACTAAAACCACGAGTCCTGGACCATATCAAAAAAGGACAAAAAGTGTTCGTAGTAACCCCACTTATCGAAGAATCAGAAAAATTGGAAGAAGTAAAATCAGCTATGACAGAATTTGAAAACATCAAAGAATTGTATCCAGAATTAAAAGATAAAATAGGTGTGCTTCATGGTAAAATGAGACCAAAAGATAAAGAAGATATTATGCAAGACTTCAAGACAGGAAAGATATGTCTACTTGTGTCTACAACGGTTATTGAGGTAGGAGTAGATATTCCTGAAGCAACCATCATGGTTATCAAAAATGCTGAAAGATTTGGATTATCACAACTTCACCAGTTGAGAGGAAGAATCTGAAGAGCTGATATACAGTCCTATTGTTTCTTAGAGACCAAGAATAAAATAGGAGATATCGGAAAGAGACTGAAAGCTATGGAAGATACTAATGATGGATTTAAACTAGCTGAACTAGATTTACAAAATCGTGGTGCAGGAGAAATTCTCTGAACCATGCAATCATGAGAATCAGATATTCCCTTGGAAATATTATCAGATTTAAAATTTTTGGAAAATATCCAAGAAGGTGCAAAATGGTTATTGGAAAAATATCCAAAACTCGAATGACTTCCAGGCTTAAAAAAATATCTTGAAGAAAAGATGTGAGACGTATTAGCGTAATTTATATTATTACTTTTTTGGTATGTTACAAACCACACATGTATTTCTTTTCAACAGCAAATGACAAATCCTTCTAGGAATGAAAAAGAGATGATTTGGTATTGGCAAATGGAATTGATTTGGTGGAAAAAATCATGAAGGAGAAACCATAAAAGAAACAGCACTCAGAGAACTTTCTGAAGAAGCTGGAATTTTTCTGAATGAAAGAGACGTAGAAAAAATAGGTATACTCCATTTTTTTAATGAAGGAAAGCCAGAACGAAATCAAGACGTTCATGTGTTTCATTGAAAATATGATGGTGAATTTTCAGAAACAGAAGAAATGAAACCCCAATGGCGAGACATAGAAAAAATACCTTACGACAGTATGCGAGAAGATGATCCCATACGGCTCCCAAAACTCATAAGTAAAAAATCTTCATTCGATATGACATTTACATTCAACAAAGAAGGAAAACTAGCTGATTATTCATGAGAATAAACTAACTCAAATACCTCAATAAAACACCCACAGATCTATCTTCATGCATAGCTCCTTGTTTAATGAGATCCAATATTTCTTCTTTGGTTTTCCATTCTACCGTAATATTTTCTCAAAGCTCCAATTGTTGTCATTGTTCATGATGAGTAAATTTTGTGATTACATAATAATACAAATCTCGCTCCATCGTAGCTCAAACCTTAGAAATATAATAAAGAGTTATATCCTCAGGAATGAGTCAAGTTTCCTCTTCACATTCACGTTTGACTCACAATAAAGCATAGTTTTCTATATCGTTTCTATGTTCATTATATTCTTTGAGAGTATCAAATACTTTTCCACCAGGTAAACGATAATCTTGGGTATTGACCTCTCTACGAAACTCTTTGGTAATAAGAATTTTGTCACCATCACAGATAATGAGACGAACACCTGGAGATCTCCTAGCAATTTCTCGAAGAAGCTGCTTATCACCAATCTCGACAGTTTGTTGCACAACCTCTATAAGCTTTCCTTGAAACACAATCTCTTCTTTAATAAGTTTCATTTAATATGTTTTACAAAATAAATTATTTCAATATTTCCTTAGCATCACGAATAACAATATATTTACACATATGTTTTTTACAATCTTCCAAATGTCTAACAAAAGAATATTTACCTTTAGGTTTTTGATAATACATAAAAGCCCAATACATAATATACATTACTCATCATAATGAACCCGCATACATTCAATGAAACAAGCGATATATATATCTTGTAAAGACTCTCCAAACAATAATATACCCAGGAACTTTAAAAAGTATAACAAGATCAGCAGAAGTATAACATACATCAGCCCAATCAATAACACATCCCTCAATAATTCGCTGGGATTGGTGATGTAATATTTCATCAAGCTTTTGTTTCCTTTGACCATCAGAAAGTCTATGTGAATATTTTTTGACCCATCTAATATCATCTAAGTCAAAACAAGGAATTTTTTTTATTTTACTAATATGCTGAGCAAGCGAAGATTTTCAACTTCCAAATCATCCAATAATAAATATTTTATCAGGAAGTTGCATATATATTTATAAAAAATAAATTGGAATACATACTTCAATAAAGGGTTTTATACAGAAATATCAGGAAAATTACATAATATAAACATATATATTCTCGGATATTTTTTATACAAATACTGGGGATTGGTAGTATATATCCTCAATGATTCCGTAAAGTTTTCTTCATAATAAATATCGTCTCAAACGACATATTGTTGAACATATTTGGTTACAGGTCAAAAAGCATCGGTTATTGCTTTCCATTCATTCTGCAATGGCGTATTGTTTATTTTAAGATCATAAATACTATGTCAAAGTTCATGAGGAATGACTCATATCTTATATGCTTTAATTATTTCAGGAGTAGATAATCATGCTAAATATTCAACTTCAGCTTCTTCCAAACTTTTTCACATCAAAACCGAATATAATTCAAAAACAAAGTCCTGATTGAAAACAACTATTTCATCTCAATAATTTATTCATGCAATAACACCAGTAAGCAATTCTGCTTGTTGAGATGGAGGTAAAGAATCAAGCTTTTGTTTAAAAGCTTCTGTAGAATATTCTGTAAGTTGTGCATTAGGATCTTTATAATCTGAAATATGTACTACAACATTATCAGTAATTATTTTCGATGTTTCTAAAGTATCTATAAGTTCCTCAGAAAAATGTAAAGAAATAAAAGCAAGTATATCTTGTTTAGATAAGCCAGCAATTCATGATCATTCAACAAGGAGTTTATGCGACATATAAAAAAACATAGAAAATAAACTAACTCAGATTTCGATTAATTTCTTCTTCTCATCTATTTTTAAGAATTTTGTTTACTTGAGAGAAATGTTTACATCCAAAAAATCATTTGTGTACGCTAAATGGCGAGGGATGTGGACACTCCAAAACAAAATGTCTAGTAGTGTCTATAAGTTCTTTCTTTTTTTGTGCAAAAGCTCATCGTAAAAGAAAGATTACCCCATCTTTTTTGTCTGAAATAGTTTTGATAACAGCATCAGTAAAACTATGCCAACCTATATCTTTATGTGAATTGGGGCTATCTTTTTGTACAGTCAAACTAGCATTCAAGAGAAAGACTCACTGCTCTGCTCGATGAGTAAGATTTCATGTTGTGGGTATAGGCATACCTATATCCGTATTCAATTCTTTGAAAATATTTTTTAGTGAGGGTGGCAGTTTAATTCACTCTTGTACAGAAAAGCACAATCCATGAGCCTCTCACTCTCCGTGATAGGGATCTTGTCAAAGAATTACGACTCTAACCTTATCAAAAGGCGTCAGATTAAATGCATTGAAAATATCAGATCATTTGGGATATATTGTATGTCCAGTTTGTTTTTCTTGAAGAAGAAAATTTTTTATTTGAGCAAAATATGGCTTAGCAAACTCATCAATCAAGATTGTTTTCCAAGAGTCATGGATTTTAATAGTACCAAGATCAATCAAAGCAACAAAAAAAACAAGTAAAGCAACAATTCGACTACAATAGCCAATACTTCTTACTTTCTAAGTGGCGTATGAACTTTGACGTTTGGATACAAAAGCACAAATACTGTCGAAATTCCCACTAATGTATATACTACACGACCAAAAAATCAGAAACCAAAAATCCATGCTACAATATCAAAATTAAACAATCACAGTAATCCTCGATTGAGTCATCCGACAATGAGAAGAACCCATGCAATTTTTCTGAGATTTTGTGAACCAGTAAAATTTTTCATAGAGAGTATTATAGGGTAAATAGTATATCTATATAATGGATTCGAAAGCAAAAAGCAAGAAATATTTGGCACAGAACCCTTCAAATTATTATTTCAGTAATATGAATGAATGATAAGTCAATTATAGTTCATTAAAAAAGTATCAAAATATTTGAAAATTCAGCTCAGAACTATATATACAATATATCACATATTTTTGTCGTTTCATCGTTTTATCGTTTCATCATTTTCAAATGCTTATGACAGAAGCAGAAGTAAAAAAACTACAATGACTTTCTACCAAAGACGTAAACGAAAGAATAAACAGAGATGGATATAATGAGCTTCCCTCTGCAAAGAAAAAAAACATTTTTGAAGTTATGCGAGAAGTAGTGAAAGAGCCAATGCTTTTGCTATTAATAGCATGTTGAACGCTGTATCTTTTCTTGTGAGATATCCAGGAAGCAATCATTCTACTATGATCTATAGCCTTTATCATAGCGATAGCAATCTATCAAGAAAACAAAACAGAAAATGCTCTACAAGCACTCAAAGATCTTTCAAGTCCAAGAGCTTTGGTCATCAGAAATGGAGAACAAATAAGAATAGCAGGAAGAGAAGTTGTTGTAGATGACATCATAATTATGAACGAATGAGACAAGGTACCTGCAGATTGTGTTATCTTACGAAGCAGGAATTGTAGTGCAGACGAATCACTTCTTACTGGAGAATCCGTCCCCGTGAGAAAGTCAGCATCTGAATCAATAAATTATGAACACCTTAGACCATGATGAGACGATCTACCATTTCTTTTTTCAGGAACCATGATGGTACAAGGACAATGTGTAGTAAAAGTTCTTTCTATAGGAATAAACACAGAAATGGGTCGTATAGGAAAAGCACTCGGAGGAATTATAAGCGAAAAAACATTACTCCAAAAAGAAGTCAAAAAAATAGTTACCGCAGCATTTATGATAGCTATAACACTATGCATACTTATATTTGTGATATACGTGAGTATGTATGGAGAACGAATCAAATGATTACTCTCATGATTGACCTTGGCTATGGCTATATTACCAGAAGAATTTCCTGTAGTATTAACAGTATTTCTTGCTATCTGAGCGTGGAGGATGTCGAAGAAAAATGTCTTAACAAGAAAAATGGCAGCCGTAGAAACCTTAGGCGCAGCGACAGTTCTGTGTAGTGACAAAACAGGAACGATAACATGGAACAAAATGACGGTCAAAAAGCTTTATACCAACGATATATTTTATGACATAAGAGACAAAGAAGCAATACCAGAAACATTTCACAAACTAGTAGAATATGGAATCCTTGCAAGCAAAAAAGATCCCTTTGACCCTATGGAAAAAGCACTAATTTTTTTATGACACAATGTCGACGCTGAACACATTCACGACTTTACTTTAATTCAAGAATATCCGCTTACCAAAGATTTACTTGCGCTTTCCCATGTTTGGGAAGATCCCAAAACAAAACATCGTACACTAGCAAGCAAATGAGCGCCTGAAGCAATTATGGATCTTTGTCATATGGACAAGAAACAACAACAGGAAATAATGAAACAAGTAGAAACAATGGCAAAGGAATGATTAAGAATCCTCTGAGTAGCCAAAGCAAGTTTTAATGGGAACACTCTACCGACATCTCAACATGATTTACAGTTTGAATTTATAGGACTTATAGGACGAATAGATCCAATTAGAGATACGGTTCAACAAGCAATACAAGAATGTTACCATGCAGGAATAAAAGTAATAATGATAACGGGTGACTACCCCACCACAGCTCAACACATAGGAAAAGAAATCGGACTCGAACATCCAGAATATGTGATAATATGAGAGGAACTGAGAAATTTATCAGAAGAAGAATTATTAAAAAAAATAGATACTACCAACATCATTGCTAGAGTCGCTCCAGAAGAAAAATTAATCATCATTAATCTTTTGAAAAAACATGGTCATTTCGTAGCAATGACGGGTGATTGAGTTAATGACGCACCAGCACTTAAAGCAGCACATATAGGTATCGCTATGGGACAAAGATGAACTGATGTTGCAAGAGAAGCTTCGGCAATAGTATTGCTCGATGATGATTTTTCATCGATTGTCCGTTGAGTAAGGATGGGAAGAAGAGTATTCGACAATTTAAAGAAAGCAATGATCTATATCGTAAGCGTCCATATTCCTATAGCAGGTATGGCTATATTACCCATCCTCTTTTGACGACCAGTTATATTATATCCAATACATATCGTCTTTATGGAATTACTCATCGATCCAGCATGTTCAATTATTTTTGAATGAGAAAAAGAAGAAGCAAACATTATGTCTCGTAAACCTCGTGATTCCAAAGAACCACTCTTTGGAAAAAGAACATTATTTCTGAGTATATTACAATGATTCTTTGCATTACTCATGGTACTCATTATATTCAAGATATTCACTCGATTATGACAATCAGAAATCGTGGCAAAAACAGCTGCATTTGTTACCTTGATAGTAGGAAATTTAGCACTCATACTGGTCAATCGCTCATGGACGCACACTATTATACGTACGCTTAGAATAAAAAATACTGCCTTATTACCAGTAGTTCTAAGCGCATTAGTAATGTTGGTAGCAATGGTCTATATACCTGCCGTACAAAATATCTTCCATTTTACTAGTATGGGACTATGATATTTTCTTCTCGCTATAGGATGATGACTCTTTAGTGTCGTTCGATTTGAATGAATAAAATATTTTTCTAATAAGAAAGGGATAGAATTATTAAAAAACTAAAAAGTAGATACATTTCAAAAAAAAATTAAAAAAAACCAAGAAGTTTTCACTCTCAGATTTTTTTGATGCATACAATCAAACTAGGAGTCCTCTGACAAGTTTTGAATATATTTGAAATTTATAGAAGAGTCGCAAATATACCTAAAAACATTGCCTTTACAGGACTATAGTAATTTTCTATGAAAATTTAATGAAAAAAAATATATGAATTAAATAATTACACTTATATGCAATCTTCAAAAAAGAGAAGAAAAAAAATTAAGAATTATCTTTTACAATCCAACCTTTGAAATTCTGATCTTCATTAATTGATGTTATTAATACATCTTTTATTTTAAATACTGCTTTTCTCATAGACTCTTTATCTACACTTTGTCGTTTTACGGTATTTGCTGTTTCATTTCCATTAGTTAAATTACATCTTTTAATAAGATATTGCATACAATCATTCATAAACTCTGCAACAGATGAATTTCAATCATAATTCTTACGAATTTGTTGAGCTACTAACTTTCATGTATCTTTTATTTTATATCAGTTTTTCAAGACGATTGTTAATCATATATATCCTCATTCTCTTGATGTTCTACCCTCATAACTTGGCTTCGTAATAGTATATTCTGTTGATTGGTTTCATAAATCTCTTGCAAGTATTTGTCTCTCTTTACCATTATAATCTCCGCTACGGGCGCTGTAATATCTATCAAAATAAGCATTTTTTAATAATGGATCTTTATATTCTCGGTGATTGACACTATCTTCTCAAACCACTTCTCGTCAATTTGGATTTCAATGAATATATACAGCACAATCTTCTGTTCTAATTTTTTCTATATTTTCATTAACTTCATCGGCTTGTTTATTATCTGAGGATAAGGGGTCGCTTATTATTTCTACCAACTCTTGAGCTTTATCTACTACTCCTGCATTAATTTTTGGATCATCTTTCCCAACTATGGAAACCGCTTTATTGGTGTCGGCAATTAAACCTTTAACTAGATAATCAATTACCTTTCATTTTTCATCAGGCGTTAATTCATCCAGTTTAAGAAAAAGTTCTGATAGTTTATTTAAATCTATAGGTTGAGTTTCCATTAATCTTTTAAAGAGAATAAATTATTCATAGTAATATTATAATCAATTTTGAAGTTTTTACAAATTTTACAAATTTTATAAAAAAAGAGACAGATAGCTAAAATTCTCTTGTCGAACAGAGTAATAACTAAAAAAAGACAAGCTTAAGTCTTGCCTTTCTTGTGATTAGAGAAGATTTTTTTGTTAGACCAGGCGTCCTCTGACAAATTTTGAACGTATTTGAAACTTATAGAAGAGTCACAAATTTACCTAAAAACATTATCTCTAAAGTCTATTATTCCAATTATTCATTATTACAGAAACAATATTATAAAGGACGATAGTAATTTTCTATGAAAGTTTAATGAAAAACAAAAGGTTTTATATGAATTAGATATCTAAGGCTGACTATTAAGTATAAATTAAAAAATATTTATAGCTATTTATAGTAACATCCAACAAAAAATACTATACTAAATCCCACAAATAGAAATATATATTCAATAGTATTTTTTATCTTGATTTAAAATACAGTTCCGTTAAAAAAAGAAATTACTTGTCTAAAATTACAAAAATTATTTAAAATTTATCATCTAACATTAATATATGAAGAATTATGATACTTCCGCATTTGCAAAAAGAATAGTTAAGTTTTGTATTTCTACAAATAAAAAATTTCTTTTCATCTCAGGAAATGGAAGTTCAGGAAAAACAGAACTAAGTAAAGTTATTTCAAAAGAAGCAACCAAACATGGTCAAGTCAATTTTTTAGAAATGGATGATTTTGTTGTTGATACCGAACTTAGGAATAGCGCAACTATAATCCGAAAAGATATTCAAAATAAAAAACATACGGGAAGATACACCACATCTGTTAAAACATCTTATTTCTTGCAGAATGTAAAAGCGATAATCCACAATATAGAAAATGGCAATAATTATTATCATTGGCCCAAAAAAGCCAAAAAAAAACAAGAATGTATGTTATTATATGGAGATGCAATATTGACTATTATTGAAGGTGTTGGAACAGTTTTCTTAGAGAAAGAAAAATCCAATTCAGTAAGTATATTTTTGTTATGTAAAAAAGAATTGGAAATCGATAGAAGAATAAAAAGAGCAAGAGCAGATAACGAGAAAACTATTGAAGAAGTAAAGAATAACTTTGATGAAAGGAATAGTCAATATGAAGTATTTATTAAATCATATATACCAGACCAAGATATTATACTTGAAAGCATTGAAGATTTTTCATTAAACATTATAAGAGATGATTTTAAAATTTTAGAATAGGATACAAATTGAAATTCGCGAGATAAAAAATGTATAAAATCCTATAGTAATAACTAAAAAAAGGCAAGTTCAAGTCTTGCCTTTCTTATGATTAGAGAAGATTTTTCTTTTAGACCAGGACCGGAAGGAGTTGAACCCTCGACGCGGAGCTTTGGAGACTCCCGCTCTACCGCTGAGCTACGGCCCTATTTCTGTTTCTTAGAACAATACTGCTGACCCCCACCAAAGGCGGGCAGGTACGGCCCTATTTTCTGTTATATTTTTTTGTCCAAACAATAAGCCTGATTCTGTATAAAGTATAATGTATCTATGTCAGCATAGAGCCAACGAATTGCACTTTCCCCGCACCTTTTCCCAAAAGATATAATTTGTAAGAAAAGGTGCGGGGTAAGCTTGCACCAGGTATGGTTTACCACTCGAATCCATATCATGGAAACTGAGTAGAGGTAGCGTGCCGAAGCACTCATCCTCGCGTTGCATCTTTGTCCAGCACCAAATTTATAACAAATGATTATAACTTGATACAAATTTGGTGCTGGATAGTTTACGTTTCTGTGGCACTTTCATTTACCCTTTCGGTATTCAACATCCGTTAGATGTTACCTAGATTATGGTGTCAGGACTTTCCTCCCCGCACCAAATTTAGACTAAATCATGTAAAGTGTTTTCAACCCTGGATTTAATCAATTTAATTCAATTTCCATGATGTTTTAACTTTTTTTCTCTTGTATACGCATCAATCTTGTTGTTATAACATTCATAATAGACAAGATTTCGGTCTTTACAACAATAACTTGTAGAAGAATTTGATCAGGCTATATGGTCTTTAAGCCTTTCATGTACGTTTTTGGAAATTCATACATAAAACTTCTTGGTTGTTGTGTTGTAAAGAAGGTATACAAAATACATTTTTTACGTGACTGAATATAAATTTGGTGCGGGGCTATACAATATTTGGACCAACACCTTTTAGTGAAATACAAAGAAATTTCAATTGGAAAATACAGGTATAATAGCTATTATAATTTTTTACTCATTACAAGAAATGATTTTGGATACTAAACAGTATGTAATAGTCGATATCGAAACAACCTGACTTAGCAAAGAAAGACATCAAATCACGGAAATAGCAGCAGCACTATTTGATGGAGAAAAAGTAATTAAGACATTTCAGACACTCATTAATCCACAACAACATATACCTTCTTTCATAACACATCTTACAGGAATAACCAATGATATGGTAAAAAATGCTCCGACAATAGATCAAGCGTTACCAGATTTTTTAGATTTTTTGGAAGACCATATATTAGTAGCACACAATGCTACTTTCGATTATGGATTTCTCAATCATAATGGAATAAAACATTTAGAGAGACCAATACAGAACACAACTATGTGTACAAGAAAATTAGCCAACAGATTAGTGTCAGAACTTCCCAGTAAACGTTTAGAATGTTTGTGTCAACATTTTAATGTAACCAACACAAGCGCACATAGAGCAATGTGAGATGTTATGGCTACCGTAAAAGTATTTGAACAATTTCTAACAATACTCAAAAAGAAATGAATACAAGGAAAATCAGAAATTACAGAATTTCAACATCTAGCCATCTGTAAATGCATATAAGCAATAATGATAATCATTAGATAGTTATGATCTCAAATCAGGATACTTACTTTCCAAAAAATCACACACCTTCTTAAATACTTCTTTTTGAGTTAGATCATCTGTTTCCAAAATATAATCAAAGACTTCGCGATTTTTGGTAATATCTATATCGTAGAGTTTTTTGAACAATGCTGATGTTTTCTGATATTTCATTTTCAAAAGTTTCATACTTTCTCTATAAGAAATCTTGCTTCTCAAAGCAACTCTTTTCGCTCTTACCTTCATGTCGGCTTTGAGATATATCTTGATACCATTATTAGTTAATCGAGGAAGATCTCGACTATCAATAACAATATTTCATTTGTTAAGTTCATTGAGTACTATTTTTGTTGCTTGTACATCCAATGGTTCCTTAACGGCGAGACGATCATTAAAAAGTTTTACTCACTTTTTACTCTCCCAGAATCATGTGTTATATTTAGTATTATTTACATCTATCGGCTTACCTTCACATAAATTTCTCAATACTCCAGATGGATGAAGTATTTTCAATCAATATTTTTTACTGATATCATTGGCTATAGTAGACTTTCACGAACCTGAAAATCAGAAAATAATGATATTTATAGCATATCTATATTCTCTTTCCAATGTAAGAATTGATTTGGAAAACATCTCCTTGCAAATAACATCTCTATAAGTCAATCATTTGGGAGTCAATCGTAAGGAAGTTTTATCTTCATCTATCAATCATAACACGCGAAGATCCTTATATATTTTAGGAAATTTTTGTTGAAAACTTCATCCGAAGGTAGATTTGAACATGGCCTTATCCAAATGCTCTATAGAATAGATAGCATATTGTCTCATTTTTTCCTCTTCACTGAGCAATACTCAGGTCCTAACAGGAAGTATATTTTTTTCTATATCTTGTATATACTCCATAATCGCTTTGAAATGAGCATTAGCATAATAAACATTTCTGTAATGCATATTGCTACCATACGTTCTAGTTCCCGCACCAAATCAAATTGTACTCATACCAGCAAAATTATAGTCCTCTTGCAAAAATCATCATCTATCAGGAAGTGCATATCTATTATGGCAATCCTGCCTATATCATG
The DNA here is from genome assembly GCA_903953935.1 of uncultured bacterium. Lineage (GTDB taxonomy): Bacteria > Patescibacteriota > Gracilibacteria > Absconditabacterales > Absconditicoccaceae > CAJBLF01. The sequence continues at coordinate 22,298 of CAJBLF010000021.1, read as the reverse complement.
CAGCCAGAAAGAGTTTTCTTCATATATCATAACAATAATATATATCCTGATTATTCATCAACGGTTTTTTTTGAATTGATATTTTAGTATTGGGCATAAGACCCAATGCATACAATTCCACCGTATCCGGTCTCAATTTTAAAAGCTTATGAACAGTATCTATAAAGGATTGAACCGTCTGTCATTCGATACCAATCATAATATCTACAACAACATTTTTAAATCCTATTTTCTGAAGAGTCTTTATAGCTTTGATAGATACATTCTTCGTATTTTTCCTATTACATAATGCAATTTCTTTATCATCCAATGACTGTATTCACAAACTAACCCTATTGATACCTACAGCTTTATATGCAAGAAATCTTTCATATTCCACATTTTCAGGTGATCACTCCAAACTTATCTCTTGTACGGTTTCAAGAAGTTTAGGATTTATTTTCTGAATTTTTTGAATAATCTTTTCAATGGTTTCAGGAGAAAATAGCGTAGGCGTTCATCATCAGAAATGCAAAGTTTTGATAGTTTTCTTAATGAGAATATGTTTATACATATCTATTTCTTTCAGAATACAATCGATATATTTTTTCTTGATCACAGGGTTGTTGTCTATTATTTTAACATATCCACAATATGAACATATGTGGTTACAAAACGGCAAATGAACATAGAGATTAATTTCATCAGTAAATGTAACTTGTTTGAGTGAAAATTTCACCAAAGGATGATATACTCTAGGCGTAGGATAGACATAAACTTCTGGCCAAAAATCATAGTTCTTAATTTTTTCCAATAAGGACATAATAACAAATATACGAATAAATATCGATGCAATAATAAAGATTTAAACAAAAAAAACAATGAACGTCAAAATAGACATACATTTTCTCTTGATTATGAAATATATTTCATTATATAACAAATTACAAGAATTAAAAATGCTACAATGTTTCATCGTTTTATCGCCTAATCATACCTTATGGCCAGAACAAAAAAAGAAAGATGTGTAACATGCACACCTATATGCTACCTCTTCGGTCCATTACTTTCAAAATGAACTAAAGAAACAATTGAATTAGGACTCGATGAATACGAAGCAATCAGATTATCTGATCATGAAAAGATAGCGATGATAGCTGCAGCTAAAACAATGAAAATCTCCGCACCAACCTTTTGTAGAATACTCAGAAGTGCACACAAAAAAGTCGCTGACGCACTAATGAACAATAAAAATTTAAAAATATGTATACAATAATGTAAGTAATATATATCATTTTATCGTTTAATTATGTAGTAATGTTTGACACAAAAGCATTTGTACAATCTGTACAACAAAAAAACCCTAATGAACCTGAATTTATCCAAGCAGTAGAAGAAGTCGTCGATTCCATCAAAGAATTTGTAGAACAAAATCCTATGTATCAAAAAGAAAAAATTCTCGAAAGATTAGTTGAACCAGAAAGAGTAATCATGTTCAGAGTTCCACGAGTCGATGATAAGGGGAATATTCAGATCAATAAATGATATAGGGTTCAATTCAATAGTGCCATCGGACCATACAAAGGAGGTCTCAGATTTCACCCAACAGTTACCTTATCTATTCTTAAATTCCTAGGATTTGAGCAGATTTTCAAAAACAGTTTAACTGGACTTCCTATGGGATGAGGAAAATGAGGAAGTGATTTTGATCCACATGGAAAATCAGACGCTGAAGTAATGAGGTTTTCACAAGCATTTATGACTGAACTATCAAAATACATCTGACCAGATACCGACGTTCCAGCAGGAGATATTGGCGTAGGTGGAAGAGAGATCGGCTATCTATTCGGACAATATAAAAAAATTAGAAATGAATTTGCAGGAGTACTAACAGGAAAAGGACTTAACCGATGAGGAAGTTTAATAAGAACAGAAGCAACAGGATATGGATTAGTGTACTTCGTACAGGAAATGTTAGCAAACAAGAAGGATAGTTTACAAGGAAAGACGGTCGTTGTTTCAGGATCAGGAAATGTAGCACAATATGCGATAGAAAAATGTATTCATTTAGGGGCAAAGGTTATTACTGCATCTGATTCATCAGGATACATCTATGACGAAGCTGGTATCACTCAAGAGAAATTAGAGTTCTTAAAAGACTTAAAAAACAATAGACGTGGAAGAATCAAAGAATATGCAGATACATTCGGAGCAAAATTTATAGAAAACAAAAAACCACGGGAAGTAAAATGCGACATTGCTTTACCTTGTGCAACACAAAATGAACTTGATGGTGAAGACGCAAAACAATTAATAAACAATGGTGTTGTGGTAGTAGGAGAATGAGCAAATATGCCATCGACGCCAGAAGCTATAGCACAGTTTCATACAGCAAAAATACTCTTTTCACCAGGAAAGGCATCAAACGCTGGATGAGTAGCAACATCATGATTAGAAATGTCGCAAAACTCATTACGCCTATGACGAAGTAGTGAAGAAGTAGATGAAAAACTAAAAAATATCATGAAAAACATCCACGCACAATGTATTGAATATGGAAAAGAAGGTGATTATATCAATTATATCAAAGGAGCAAACATAGCAGGATTCAAAAAAGTGGCTGATGCTATGATCCAACAAGGATTAGTGTAATCTCTCTACGTAAAGGATAATGATAACGTTTTGTTAGCAAAGAAATACTCACAAACAAACATATGTGAGTATTTCTTTATAAGTCAACAATAAAAAAGTAAAAACAAAAAACAATGCAGTGGAATGTTTGCATATAAGCAAATCCAGGGTATACTTAGAGTAACATAGTTACTTGTCATATGGATCACTACACAGTACCTTGGTATAGGTAATTATGTTGGAGGTATTTCCTCCTTAAACACTATCTAGATCTTATACCCAATAAGATCAGATGGACCTAGAGAGAGTATCGGTTCTTATAATCCACAACAATAGTCAGTTTAGTTGATTATTATTGTGGGCTGTATGAAGCTCATCCCGATGCTCTCTCGTTAAAAAACTCTTGGGCAAAAAAATGGTACGAATACAGTACAAATAAAAGGGGGAAACACTGATGGTATATCCATGGGTGTTTTTTTAATTGAGACGCAACCCCGAATGGTAGGGGTGACATCGAAATTATATTTTCGTTTTAGAAAATAAAATTGTAATATTATCACAAAAGACTATATTTTCACAAAAATAAAATAATAACGACTAAAACATAATATCATGGAAACAAAATGGGAAAGTATCAAGGGACAAGAGATTACAATAGGAGCATTCATTATTGTAAAGTACTTGAATTGGAACGCAAATAGACATCACTCCTTGGGTAAGGTGATACAAGCAAATAAAAATAGCTTCACAATACAAGAGATTGGCATAAGTAAAAAAGATATGTCAGAGAGTGAGATATTACACCGATTCCCAACATTTAATTCAAAAAAAAGAAGGCAAATAACAAAAGACGGGGAATATATCTCACCGTCAAGGGAAGTACTAGGTATTTTCAGAATAGATCCCACAATACTAAAATTCATAGGAGAGAAATCAATCTCTGAAGAAAACAAGAGAATCACAAGTACAAAAAACACATTAACAACAATCAAAAAGAACAAAAAAGCAACCAAAGCAAGAATGAAAAGCTTAGGATTATAAATATAATTCGATTCCAGAGTATTTCTGGAATTTTTTTGTTTGTAATCACTCCATAAAAAAATATAGTTCATTCACACTCAATTTGTTTCAAACCTCTCACATATATTTGAATATGAATTATCACGTAATACACGACAATCAAGACGAAGATCTTATTACTAGACTCCTTAAAGTAAGATGAATCGATGACAATATCGACTCTTTTCTTAATCCTACATTTGCTGGATATCGAAACAATCCCTTCCTCCTCAATGATATGGAAAAAAGCGTAGAAAGGATTATTTTGGCGATGAAAAATAAAGAAAAAATTATGATATTCTGAGATTATGATGTAGATGGAATAACCTCTAGTTATAGCCTATATCAATGTTTCAAAAAATTTCTGAATTACACCAACGTAAGTATCCAATACCCTGATAGAATACAAGATTGATATGGAATCAAAACACACCACATCGATCAGATTAAAAAAAAATGAGTACACATAATAATAACCGTAGATAACGGAATTTCTTCAGTTAAAGAAGCTGAATACGCACAAAAAGAAGGGATTGATCTCATCATTACTGACCACCACCATCCAGGAACTGAGATACCTAAAGCATTTGCGGTAATCAATCCCCTAGTTTCGCCAAACTATCCATTTAAATGATTGGCTGGAGTTTGAGTAACTTTCAAACTTATTTGTGCGCTTGCAGAAAGATCAACACTCACAACAGAAATCAAGAAAAAAATTTTCAATTATTTCTTGCCAGTAGTAGCTATTGGAACAGTTGCAGATGTGGTTCCTCTTATCAACGAGAATAGGGTTATTGTAAAAAAATGATTAGATCTGATAAATAAAAATCACGAACATATCCCCTCCTCACTTAAGTGATTTCTAAAATATCTTAACATAAAAAAGAACGTAGATACATTTCACATAGGATTTGTGATAGGACCAAGAATAAATGCAGGAGGAAGAATAGAATCACCATATGACAGTCTAAACATTCTCCTTCACTCAGGAGAAAAACAGATAGAATATCTAGATAAAATAGAATGAATCAATACAGAAAGAAGAAAGATGCAAGAAGAAGCTTTCAAAAAAGCAGAAAGCATGGTTATTTTGGATGATAAGATGATCATCGCAGCAGATAAAGATTTTCACGAAGGTATCGTAGGTATAGTTGCGGGAAGGTTGGCAGAGAAATATACAAAACCAGCAGCAGTATTTAAAATAGATGAAATAAAAAAAACAGCTGTAGCAAGCTTAAGATGACCTGCATATTTCAATATCATTGAGATGATTAGTCATTCTGCAGATATATTAGAAAGATTCTGAGGACATAAATGTGCTTGATGATTGGCAGTCAAAGAAGAAAATTTACCGATATTAATAGAAAGATTTAAAGCATATTGCAAGGAAAACATCAAAGAAGAAAATATGATAAAAATAATTAAGGTTGATACAAAATTATATGCACATGAATGGAATCATGAGACATTACAACATATTGAAAAACTAGCGCCATTTGGAGAAGGTAATACAGAACCAGTATTTTCTATAGAAAACATCAGCATTCAAAAAATAGAAAAAGTAGGAAACAATGGAAAATCTCATCTTAAAATCCATGGGAAAATAGGAGATCAAATTATTACTAGTATGTTCCGAGGAAAATGAGGTGATAGTGATGATCTTCTAGATGTTAAATATCAAGAATGAGTGTCTCTTATAGGTAAAGTTAAAAGAGATACCTATAACTGATGATATTTTTTAGATATAATGGCTATTCAATAAAAAAACACCATATTTTCAATTGAAATCATCCAAACAAATACATATATTCAAATCAATACGATAGAGATCCTCTCCTGAGGATTTTATTCATTATCACACCATCATGCAGGAAATTCAAAAAGAAATAGAAGCAATAAAAGAAAGAAACAAGCGTGTTGAGGCAGACAAAGCACGAGAAACAAGCATAACAAGAAAAATACTTATAATGATACTCACCTATTCAGTTATAGTGATATTCTTTTATGCAGCAAAATTACCTAAACCACGAATAAACGCTATTATACCTACAATATGATTCATGATATCTACACTTGGATTGTGAATATTCAAAACAATTTGGATCAAATATAGAAATAAGTAAACAATCATCTCAATATTTTATCATTTTATCATTTCACAATGAAAACATTTTTTCCAAGCATCGGAGTGAAAGTACCGGAAATTTATCTTCCGAAAAAATGAGTCGACAATAAAAAATGGGCGGTAGTAGCATGCGATCAATACACATCTCAACCTGAATATCGAGAAACCGTACAAAAAAATATCGGAGAAGATCCATCTACCTACAATATTATATTTCCGGAAGTATATTTGGGAAAAGAAAACAAACAAGAAAGGATCATATCAATCCAGAAATACATGAACACCTATCTACAAGACGGTATACTAGAAAATCAATGATCATGTTTTATACTCGTAGATAGACAGACATCTCACACACCATCAAGAAAAGGATTGATAGTAGCATTTGATTTAGAACAATATGACTATAGTGTATCATCACAAACCCTGATTAGAGCAACCGAAGGAACAATACTAGATAGATTACCACCAAGAATAGAGATAAGAAAAGATGCACCATTAGAATCACCACACATCATGGTACTCATAGATGACCCAGAAAAAACAGTTATCGAACCATTATTTGCAAATCTAGATAATTACACAAAAGTATATGATACTGACCTTATGATGAACGGTGGTCATATACAATGATATAAAATTGCTGACGAAGAAAGCATCCAAACAATACTACACCATCTTGAATCTTTAGCAGACAGAGAAATATTTAAACAAAAATATCAGATTAATCAAAATCTTTGAGTATTACTCTTTGCTATGTGAGATGGAAATCACTCTTTAGCAACAGCAAAAGCTATTCGAGAGCAAAAAAAACAAGAACTCAACGATAGTGAAAAAGAAGATAATCCAGCAAGATTTGCACTCGTAGAACTCGTAAATATTCATGATGATTGATTAGCATTTGAACCAATTCATAGAGTGGTTTTCAATATACATCAAGAAAACATGATCAACGATATGAAAGAATACTTTGCCAAACAATGATCGACATTAACAATGGAAACATATACTAATTTCGAAGAGATGAAAAACAACAAAAAACATTCTGATGCTACGACACACTATTTTTGCATAATGTACGCAGGAAACTATATAATAGCAGGAATACAAAATCCTAAATTCAATCTAGAGGTTGGGAATCTACAAGCTTTCTTGGATGAATACCTAAAAAAATATTCGGAAGCAAAGATTGATTATATCCATGGAGAAGATATCACAGAACAATTAGGTACAAAAGAACAAAACATAGGATTCACGCTACCAATAATGGACAAAAAAGCATTCTTCAAAACAGTAATAGTAGATGGTGCACTTCCGAGAAAAACATTTTCTATGGGAGAAGCCGAAGAAAAAAGATATTATCTAGAATGCAGAAAAATAAAGTAAAGTAATGAATTTTTATCTATACGTAAGAGACCAAGAGATGAAACAACAGGAATATGATCAGATTAAACATATCATAATAAATATCGAAGAAAAGAGACAATACATACCTTATTTTTCTGATTTAGAAAAACACGAGGTATTTGGACCTATATTTAGAAGTGTTTCAGCTGATGAAAAAATAGAAATTCAACATATCATCAACGACTACATTGCCGAAAAAATAGAAGATATGACCAAAACAAAATGAGGTCAATTATTCAAAAGATTTTTTGATGCATACAATGATTTATTTCGAAGATTCAGAACACTCAATGAAATGGGAAACATAGACAAAGATTTTCAAGAAACAGGAAAAAAAGTAGAACAGGAAATGTTCAAGCTTGAATGAATACTTACAGAAAGAATGTTAAAACAAGAAAAGGGACTCGACAAAGTAATCGATGCATTTTACAAAATAGTCTATACGTTTTTTCCAAAATACAACCAAATAGATTAGAAACTATAATGAGATAGAAAGGTTGGCAAAGATTAAGAAACGTAGTCAACAGCTATTGCAAAATTTCTATAGAGTCATCGACCACCCAAACGTCGGTATCGAAGTAATTTATCGTATTCTAAAAGAATATTACCGACAGGCAATGTTTCTCATTTATGATGAGGTTTCTCTGTATTAGAATCATATACATAAAACACACGCTTTTCATCATCATATCACCATAAACTAATATAATGTTGGAGCATAAATGCCCTACGAAAAGAAAAATCTCTCTTACTACTATACGCATGGGAAATCAAGAGAATAACTGGGCCCTTATTTAATAACGTTTGTAATTCCTTGATTTTATTAGTCTTCTTGGTCCATTTACAATATACTCTCTGTGATGATAATCAATGATGTCTAAGAACCTTTAATAATCCTCAAGGCAACATATATCATGTATTTCTACTCAACCAACCACTTGCATAATTTTTATAATTATTAATCTGACTTCCATTAAATCATTCGATTACTGCCTTGAGCGTATACATTCCACAAGTTCATCTACGACTATCTTTGGAAGGAAATCAAGAAGGAAATTTTGCAACTATATATTGCATATAACAAAACAGAGAAATAAATCTACCCAACAAAATGAAGAAAAATTCAATTATATTTTTGGACATGAATGATATTCACCTTTTGATCATTATCTAGTGATATAGTTCCTCTATCTCACATCTGACCTCAACTTTCTGCATAAAAAGGAGTAGAATCAAAAACCAATATTCTTTGTCCCTGAATTTCAAAATCCTTAAGTAAGGTAATAGTATCAGACGTCAATGTTTCATATCCGATAAATGTAGTAGGAGGAATTCCTTGGAGATGACTTGCTCGATCTATTCCTTGTTTAAACATATCTTTTGATCATGCACGAGATCTTTCTTGTTGTGCAATCATTTCTTTATCAAATCATTTGGTATCAAGAGATAATCAATGTTCCTCTACAATTTCTTTGGTCAATTCCAAAGGAAATCAAAAAGTATCATAAAGTTTAAATATATCCTTTCCAGAAATAGTTTTAGTTGTATTTGATGTAATAAGTTCATCAAGTAATCTTTGTCAATTATTGATGGTTTTTTGAAATTGATGTGTTTCTTTGATAAACACTATGCTAATGTTTTTGGTATCCGAAGAAGCTTCCATAAGCGCATCAACGAAAGTTACAATAGTAGAAACGAAAGAATCAAAAACCTGTTCAGAAACTGGTTTTAAAAGCATAAAATTATAATACATTCTTCTAATTAATCTTCTAAGAACATATCATCTACCTTCATTGGAAGGAATAATATCATGAGAGATAAGAAAAAAAGCCGTTCTAATATGATCAGCAACAATTCTACATCTTCTTTCATTACCCTTATAGCTAATATCAAGCGTCCTTTCGATCAGATCAATCAAGGGAGAGAATATATCTGTATCAAAAACCGTAGGTTTTTCCTGTAAAACCTTAGCCATTCTTTCAAATCACATTCCTGTATCTACGTTTTGATTTTTTAACTTAGTTAGTTTACCCGTATCGTCACGGTAAAACTCCATAAACACGTTATTCCATATCTCCAATCGATTATCTTCATCAGTTTTAGGATTAGATCATTTAGGTGGAAACATACTTTCCCCTACCCAATAAAATATTTCAGTATCAGGTCAACAAGGTCATACAGGACCAGGACTTCGTCGATTATTATCAGCAGCCATGTAAGCTATTCTTTCTTCAGGCATTCCTACTGACATTCGATATTCTGCAGTTTCATCATCTCTCGGGGCATCAGCATCTCATTCAAAAACAGTAACTGCTAATTTTTTAGGATCGAAGCCAAGCTCATCTACTAAAAATTCCCAACTTCGTTGAACTGATTCTTTTTTAAAATAATCTCCAAGTGATCGATTTCCCATCATTTCAAAAAAGGTGAGATGACTTGCGTCGCCTACTTCATCAATATCTACAGTTCTAATGCATTTCTGAATATTAAACAATCTCTTACCAAGCAAATGTTCTTTACCAGAAAGATAAGGAATAAGTTGCTGCATTCCTGCAATAGTAAACATCGCTGTACTTTCCTTACCTCCAATCAATGAACTTTCTGGAAGGTATATATGTTGTTTTGATAATCGAAATGAATTCCAACGTTCTCTAAGTTGTTTCGATGATATTTTTTCCATAGTTCTCAAGCTTATTTTCTAAACAATAATAGATAAGAAACAATAATATAGAGACAAACATTTTTCACGTATCACTAATTAAGTTGTTTAAGGACTTTATTGTCTTTTATACTATCTATGAATTCATACAAGGCAATTTTATTTACTCATTCATTTGTTAATATATACATTTCTGGTCTATTTCAGCTTATATCAGGAATTTCAACATCAACAACTTTTACCGTAGCCCCAAGATCAAACTTAAACATAAAAACATAATAGAGACTATAGTTATATGCATCTGCACTTTTTGCTGGACGAGATTCATATATAGTAAAGGTCTGATTTGTTCTATCAAACAAGAATACGTATTTGGAATTAATAGAACTAATAACTTTTACATTATCAGAATATTGTAATGTTTTCTTGTCTCCACCGAGTAATTTAACCTCACGGACATCAAGAGTAAATGCTGTAGGAGGATTTCTTCGGAATTGGTAAAGCTTACCACCATTCCAAGTCAAAAACGATCAATCGACAGCAAAGCTAGAAAACCCAGAACCAAAAGAAAATCATGTCATATTAGCACCCAAATAATATTTTTGTCATCCTTGATAAATAGTTTGAGAACCTAAAGTATTACGATACCTAGTAACTAAAGTCGTATTACCAGCAGCACTTACGCTATTTTCAAAAACATAAAGATTAGCTTTTCCATACGTAACAACACCTGCCATATTTTTAGTAAACGGTTCAGTGTCTGTAGTAGTTACTGGTTGAGCTCATTCTTTATTTATAGAATAGACAGTAGAGTTATTAGTAAAACAGTAGATTCAGTCTTTAAGGAGATTGAGGTTACATCATTTTAGCATGTCAGTCGAAGGAAGATTATAACTAACCAAAGATCATCTCATATTATCATCAAGGGCTCATACAAGAGCTGATTTGCTTCATGCTACAATCATATTTCTCCACACATAAAGAGATTGAACATCACCCAATTGTGAAGCCTCTGAAGGATTAAAACTCAAAATTTTGGTTTTTTTACCAAGTGTAGGATCATCAAACTTATTTAAACTACTTACATATACGATATTGAATCATTTATAGTATTCTGATTGGAGTAGTTTTCTAAATTGAGCAACATCTTCAAGTCGCCTTCACTTACTTTGAAGTACATCTAGCTTACTAAGAATTTCATTATATTTTATGGATTTGTCTTCAGATGTAGGATCCATACCCTGAAACATAAAGAGATCTTTTTTAATATCTTCTATAGTCAAATCAACAGTTACTCCATCTGAAGTAACAAACGTATCTGTGTTTGATTTAAGTACCTGTGAAAGGAGATTGATAACCATAAACAAGATGAAGACACCAAGAATAGAAACAGTAGCTTGATATTTATTTTTAAGAAATAGAGATTTAATCTTAGTCAAAAACGAATTATCATTCATTTTTGCAGAAAACGCTTCATACGTTTTTACTGTAGCACCCGTAAGTAAATAATGAAAAATAAATCCAAACGCCTTTTTATCCAATCTGGCAGTAAGTAATTCTTGGAAAAAATTAATGAGATGTGTGTCTTCTGACCTCAGTACGCTCTCCATTTCTTTGAAATCATTAGTATCAAAGACATCAGAAATCTTAGTACCTACATAAAGTATTTGATCGTGGCCTTCTATATCCCCTTCTACGAAATCAGAAAATAAATCTATTTTTCCTTTATCATTGAGAGAATTAGTGAGAGAATAATACAATCTTTCGTCTCTAAAAATCATAACACTTACATCTCCAATCATAGAAAGCATAAGAATATTGTCTATCACAAGTTGGATATATCACTTTATCGGAAAAAAATCGATGTCACGAACCTTATCGGCAAAGGCTTTGAGCTTGATATTTAAATTTTGGAGAGATGTCTCAAAATAATCTTTAACATCATTAATCTCATAATTTTGATGAACAATTTTATCTTTGAGTTCAGCCAAAAAATCTTGCAACAAGTCTTTTTGAAAATCCAAAAACTTATCTGACTCAAATCAGACGAACATCTTTATCTTGATCCCATTATCTAATTCCTCTGAAAAATTAAACACATGATCTTCGGAAAGATAGAGAAATTTTTTTTCTTTGAGGTGCATCAAATATAAAGCATAAAACAATAAAAAATCAAAAAAAGTACAAACTTGTAAGTATTGTACAATATGTATACATATTTACCCTTTTTTCAATATCAAATATGAGAAAATATATTTAAAAATAGCAAGGCTAGACAGGACTTTTTTCATATTCCTCTTGGGATCGGACACTAATCTTCGCAATCGTTCCAATTTTAGAGATCTTATGAGTTTCGGAGCTCTTTTTTGTTCACCAACCCAAAAATCAAAAGTTCAAGCCTGATTCATAACAAGCAACCCATGTTCACGGATCTTATCTTTGTTGGCAAGCGTCCAAATTTCTTGGATCGGATAATCAGGAGTAGATCTAGCAACAAGCAAAACATTGATATCATTAGTTTTTCATTTCAAAGCAAGCGCAAGGTTTTCCCAATGTAAGTTTGTATATCCATCTTGAGCATAGATGACAGTATATCATTGATATGTAAGAAATTGTTCGGTTTTTGCTAAAAGATGTGGATAGGTACCATAAAGAATAATATTCATACTTTTATTGGGATGTTTTTCTTTGACATACGAGAGAAAATACGGACAAAAATCAGTTCCATTGAGGTTTTGAAGTCGCTTTCTTTTGGCTAGATAATAGAACACTTGTAGTGCTATTCCATCCATCAAGACAAGATCAGCATCTAGAATGGCGTTTTGATACAAGTCATAAATACCCTGGATATTCATGGTTTTATAGTCAGCAAGCAAGGTTTGATGAAAATCTACTATTGAATACAAACTAGGATGTGGAGCAAACATTTGTTTTCCAGCAACATTAGCAAAATAGAGATAATCAACAACACAAAAACCCTTCTTATCATAAAGGTGAAGCATACGTTCACATGCTTGATCTGCATTTCATTGAAATATGGTAGCAAGAATTTGTTTATACACGAGAAAACAATAAAAATAAAAATATACCGTTACTAGTAATTACTAATTATTAGTTGAAACAAGCTCTACACCAGGATAATAATACTGCAATATCTGTTCCAAGGTCCATCACTTTTCAGCTAAATATTGGGCTCCTTTTCAGCTAAGTCACACACCATGACCATTAAAATCAAAACAACCCGCAAAATCAAGTCTTGATTGAAGATATGGGGTATCATTCCATCATCGTTTCTCTTTTGCTGATCGAGTAAATCCTGCAGAACAACTAAAATAAGGAAGAATAGGTACATAATCATCATACATAATAACTTTATCACTAATATCAGCTAATAATGTTGCAGACATCTTAGAAGTCTTTTCTCGTCATGCTCAAACGTATTTTTGAAACATGTCAGGATTGTCTATAGCCTGATATGTGGATCAGGCAGGAATTGAGGGATGAGAATTGTTTCAGTTGATATAAAACAAAGTATACATCTTAGCAAGTAACAATACCAAGCTTTGTTTTTCAATATTATCACTATCGCTCGTTTCAGCAATACCCTTCATATAATTATCAAACGATGTCTTGTTCATGACTATTGCCTGATCAACAAATTTACCAGAAGAAAGGTCTTTGATAGTATCCTTTTTTCGAATAAGTGATCCTCTGAAACTATTCCATAGGGTTCCTCCGTATGATTTTCTCGTATAATTATTTACACGTACTAATCATCAATCTAAAGATGAAATTTGAAGATGAGATACCGCTAAAGCGTTTTCAAACATTGGAAGCGTAAGATAGATGAAACCATTACTAGTTTCTACGATAGGACTATTACCAGTATATTCTGTATCATCAGCTTGAATACTACATCCTCAATCACAAGAAATCTCATATCTTGGATACATACTCAATTCATAGAGCAATATAGTAAGCGGACTCTGGACAAGATCTTTCACATCAGATAATGAAATTTTTGATGTTATTTTCTTGAAATTTTGAGAAGAAGAAGATATTCATTTTCTCGTCATATAGGTTTGTTTAAGTTGTTGAGCAACACTAGTAAAGTCATCTTGCCAAATAAGATTCATAGAAAATGTTTTAGTTCAGGAACTAGTCGTTACATTGAAAGTTTTGATTCCACTCGATCATTTTTTGGTCATAGAAATTTCCAACTGATTGTCTTTAGATATACAAGAATTTATAGCAATAGTCGAACCTATTGCAGTACACGACGTAACTCAATTCCATCTTATAGGAAGTTTAAAAGTATGTGTAGTAGTATCGGAATAATACCAGCCCGCTAGACTTATTCATCTAGCAATAGAGGGTTTCTTCTTTGAAATAGTAGATACTTTTGTCAAAATAGTCGTTGCTAGATTATTACTTACTTGGTCTCTAATTTCAGGCAGAAGAGCATAAAGATTAGCTCATGGACAAGCAGTAATTCAAGCATCTTGATGTCAAGCTATTGTATAATTGGTATATGATTTGATATAAGGTACAGTATCTGATTTTTTAAAATATGTAGTAGTAGCATTGGGATTAATTTTATACTTTTTAGCCAAAGCCGTAGTAAGTTTAACAAGTGCTTTTAATGCCTCATCAGTGGGAATATTTATATTAAAATTACCCATAAGTGCAATTCCTATAGTAGGCGTATTATTCCAACTTACATGTGCACCGACAACTCCTGGTCATCATGCTCTCCCTTCATAGATATTCCCATAAGGATCAATAATGAAATTATATCATATATCACCTCGTCATTTGGTAAGTGCATGATATTTATAAATATCCTGAAGTTGTTTAATAACAGCATCCTTTCATCATGTAAGCAAAGCTGTATCATCATCTGCCGTATGATGAATAATAATTTTTGATTTGTTTTTGTGTATACTTTCAGGTCGTTTGAGGAAATTACCATTGGACGACTCACGATATTCATCAACAGTCTGTTCTTTTGGTGTTATTTCAAGAAGATATTCAGTAGCTATTTGTCCTTGATAAGCAGTTATAGAAAGTTGACCAGATCAATTTTCAAATTCTTGTTGACGAAGAGCATCTCTTTCTGTTTTTGAAGTAGGAGAGTATCTCCAATTTTCATTAGCTCACCATTGAGCACGAGAAATGATGGCAACACCAGGAAGAACCCATTCTGAGGCAGAAACATAAGACCAAGATACGGTCAATAAAAACATGCCTATAAGTATCTTTTTATACATTTTTATAACCAAAAAAATAAATCACTAGAATGATAGTGAAAGAGCATATATTTTTCAATCTAAAATATCTTTTGAAAAAATATATATTTTTCGTATAAGCAAAAAACTTTATTTTGATTATTTTTTTATATGCCAAAACTTTCACCCCATTTCCAAAACAGAAAACCATCTTCTATCAGAATGGCTCAGATAGAATTTCTCAAAAGAACAGATTGAGTTGAAGCAGTAAACGTTTCCATAGGAGATGTATCGCTTCCTATGCATCCAAAAATGCAAGAAAGAATGTTTAATTTAGATAGTGAACAAAGTCCTTTTAGAAATTGAGTAGTGCCCTACTCTTTAACTAAATGATATGAAGAAACCAATAAAGCATTTTTGAATATCATAGCTGCGAGCGGACATATTACAACAGGACTCTACAGCCAGATAACTGATGGTTGAAGCCTAGGAATGGAACTTATTATCATATGATGTTGTGGCAATGCAGGAAGCAAACAACAACCTTTATTGTTAATTGATGCTGCATATACAAATTATATGACACTAGCAAACAGAGTATGAAGAGCAACCATTTCAGTTAAAAGAAATCTACAAAAAGATGGAACATTCACCTTACCAGACATTGAGGAAATAGAAAAAACAATAAAAGAATACAATCCAGGAGCAT
The DNA here is from genome assembly GCA_903953935.1 of uncultured bacterium. GTDB lineage: Bacteria > Patescibacteriota > Gracilibacteria > Absconditabacterales > Absconditicoccaceae > CAJBLF01. The sequence goes on along the minus strand of CAJBLF010000021.1, from coordinate 6,501 downwards.
TAGTAGTTATACCATACGACAATCCGACGGGACATTTTTACGATCAAGAAAGCATGATAGCACTTGCACAATTATGTGTAAAACATGATTTACGAATGATCAGTGATGAAGCATACAGAGAATTGTTTTATATAGATAAGCCAGCAACAAGTATTCGAGGGATCACAGACAAAGAAGTTCCTGGTATAGAAGGAAGAAGAATAAGTATAGAAACAGCTTCCAAAGTACGGAACGCTTGTGGACTTAGAGTAGGAGCATTAGTTACTGATAACAAAGAATTTCACGAAAAGTCTGTAGCAGAATATACTGCAAATTTATGTACAAATGTAATATGACAATATATTTTCGGAGCACTTGCCCATGAAAGCAAAGAAGATTTAAACAAGCGATATACAAAACAAAGGAAATATTACAAAGGAATGTTGGAATCGGTTACCAATGATTTCAAAAATCTCTTACCTGGAATTATCATATCTAGTCCTGACGCATCACTCTATTCTGTTATCGATGTAAGAGATATCGCTAAAGAATGATTTGATGCAAATGATTTTGTATTATATTGTGCAAGCAAGGGATATATTGAATTTGAAATAGAGGGAAAGAAAAAAAAATCAACACTCCTAGTAGCTCCTATGGGAGGATTCTATACGCCAATTGAAGGCCAAGCAAATCCAGGAAAAACACAAATGAGAATAGCATATATTCTAAGTCCAGAAGAAATGAATAGGGTTCCAATTATTTTCAAAGAACTATTCAGACAATTTGAAGCGGGAAGATAAAATATTCTACTACAATTTGATTTCCAAAGACAAAACAATACAGTACATTACTGAAAATCAATGTATGTGTTTTTATCAGTAATTTCTAAATATAATGGGTTTCGTTCATTTACACGGACATAGCACATTTTCATTTCTGGAAGCCATAGGCAAACCAGCAGCAATTGTAAATAAAGCCAAAGAATTGTGAATGAGTGCAATAGCTATAACGGATTACAATGGTATGTATGGAATGGTAAAATTTTATCAATTAGCAAAAGATGCATGAATTAAACCAATCATCGGAGTAGAATTAGGTTTTGTTATGGATGTTAATTCTCAAATTCCAGAACAACAGATTGGAAACATAGTCATTATAGCCAAAAGCAAAGAAGGATACCAAAGTCTGATGGAATTGACATCATTTGCAAACAAAGAGGGAATTAAGTGAAAATCAAAAATAGATTTACAAGCACTGAGAACATTGTGAAGAGAAATTATCTGTTTATTTGGAGGAACAAACTCATGGGTAGGAAAAATGATAGCACTTGATGAAAAGGAGTCAAAAATACTAGAAACTATACATCTCATTCAAGATATATTAGGAAAAGAAAATGTCTATATGGAAATAATAGCTCAAGATTATAACGAAGTATCAGAAGCTAAAAAAACAAATGATAGTATCATAGCACTTGCAGAAAAAGAAGATATTTGATGTGTAGTAAACAATAATTATTTTTATCCTTCAGCTAGCGATAGACAAGCACGAGAAGTAGCACTAGCAATAAAAGACGGACTAAAAATATACGATGAAAGCAGAAGAAAGCCAAAGGGGAAATTTCATATTATGAATGAAGACGAAATAAAAGAAATCTTGGAAAACAACGGATTTGAAAAGAAAATGATACATCGTCTCATAGAAACCAATGAACATATAGCTGATCAAATACATACAGAAATAGATCTTAATCAAACACTTTTCCCCAATTATGAGACACCTGAAGATGTAAAAAAACTATATGAGGCATATCAAGATGATTTAGTGGTAAAAGAATAATTAAATTGAAACACAAAAAGTTTTCAATACAAAATCAACAGACAGATTTTTTATCTATATCGAAAAAATGGATATCAAAGCGTATATTGCAAGTCAACTTAACGAAGAACAAACAAGAGCAGCGCTCCATACTGACACATCCAGCCTAATCATAGCATGAGCAGGAAGTTGAAAAACAAGAGTACTCACCTACAAAATAGCATACCTCATTCGAGGAAAACAGATTCCTATTACCAGAGTTTTGGCTGTTACATTCACCAACAAGGCTGCCAATGAAATGAAGGAAAGATTAATGAAAATATCCAAAGAAATTTCAGCCGCAAAAAGAGAGAAAGGACAAACAGAAGAGACAATAGAATGAGACAGTATCGCAAATTTTTTAGAAAGCATAAAAGAAAATGATGAGGTACGTACACCAGACCATTTTCACACAACTACATCATTAAAACGAATAGGAACCTTCCATAGCATTTTTCTGAAGATTCTCAAAGAGGATATAGATAAACTAGAAAGAAAATATACCAAAAACTTCTGAATACTAGACACCAACGAAACTCAGAGTGTAATCAAAGATATTCTTAAAAGAATGAATCTCCAAGATGTTTATAAGGTAAATGAAGTAAAAGGATTTATCTCTACCCAAAAAAATAACGGTGTAGAAGCGAAAATGTATATAAGTAATAGTAAGTCAGATTATGATCAACATATGGGACAAATTTACGAAGAATACCAGAAAGCACTCGAAAAAGCAAACTCATTAGATTTTGATGATTTATTACTCCTCCCCTACTTGCTCTTCAAAAAAAGCAAGGAAACACTGACAAAACGAGAAAATAAATTTGCATATATTTTAGTAGATGAAGCCCAAGATACCAATCGAATTCAGTTTGAACTTATGAAAATGTTTACTGGAAATGGAGCAAATATTACCATGATTGGAGATGATTTTCAAAGTATTTATGGCCGAAGATGAGCACTGATGGAAAATTTTTTGAATGTAAAAAAATATCGACCAGATATTCAGATGTTCAAATTACAGATAAATTATCGCAGCAAACCACACATCGTTCAAGCAGGAAATCATATCATCAAACATAATGTAAATCAATATCAGAAAGAAATTATTCCTCATAGAACAGGTGATGACAAAATCACTATTTTTTCCCATGGCAGTGAAATGGATGAAGCAGCAAATATTGTAGATATGATCAAAAAAATGAAAGAATGAGCAAAGATAAAATCACGATGAAATATTGCGATACTTTATAGAACCAATGCACAATCAAGCCCATTCGAACAACTATTTCTCCAAGAAGGTATTCCATATAAGGTATACGGGGCATTTAAGTTTTTTGAAAGAAAAGAAGTCAAAGACATTATTTCTTATATCAAACACCTATTAAATCCAGCGGATAGTATTTCGCTCAAAAGAATACTAAATATTCCAAATAGAAAAATCTGAAAGACAACAATCGATACCCTCGAAGAACAAGCAATCATACAAAACCTCACACTCAATGATATTCTTCACGAAACAATTAAAGACACAACATCAATAAAAACAACCCCTCAAGCAAGAAAATGAATCGTAGAATTTTTAGAGACCATGAAAGCAATCAAAACACATATGCAAGATCATACAGCAACAGAAACAATTGATCTTTTAGTAAAAAAAATCAAATATAGAGACTATCTCGTCAAAGAAGAATGAAGCGACACCGCAGCCGATGAAAAATTTGAAAATGTTGGACAGATAATCAACATGGCAGAAAAATATATAGAAAAAGGTGAAGATACACTCAGACAATTTTTGGAAGAAATAGCGTTACTGTCAGATATTTCAGAAAATGAGCAATGAGATATAGATGCAGTAAAATTGATGACCGTACATTCAAGCAAAGGATTAGAATTCCCTATTGTATTCGTCTGTGGACTCGAAGATTATGTGTTCCCTTTGTGAAACGCAATGATGGAACCTAAACTTTTGGAAGAAGAAAGAAGATTGATGTATGTAGCAGTAACGAGAGCAAAAGATGTTCTTTTTCTTTCCCATGCACACTCAAGAATGACACGATGACAGACAAAAAACAATCCACCAAGCAGATTCTTGGATGAAATACCAGCAGAATTAATCAAAAAGTTTGATCTTTGATGAGAATCAGATACTTCCCGTGGTCCACAAATCGACGAAGGAGATACCGTCAAACATAAATTATTTGGAACAGGATATGTATTAGAAATATGGAATCATCTTGCTATCGTAAAATTTCATAATCCGAAATTCTGAGTCAGAAAAATAGAATGTAGGTTTTTACAAGTAATATAATATGAATGTATTCATATGTTTTATTGTAGACTATGTATTTATATTTTATGCCTAAAAATGTTTCTAAAAAACACAAAAGAAATGATTGATATACGAAGGAAACATAGGGTGATTTGAATAAGTATCATAGGTATCATTGGCGCATGTAGTATTGGATTAACATATATTAATTATCAATCCCAAGACATAGATATATCATCAAATAACATAGGAAGCAAAACAGTACCAGAAAATTATGAAACACAAAAAGAAAACATTTTGATAATGTGGAAAAATACAATAAATAGTAGAAATCATTGAGAAGAAAAATATTTTTTTCAAAAATTAGTAAATTATCTTAATGAAAATAAGATTAAAACACCTAAAATCACAGTAATATACAACAATGGAGAAAGAAAAGAATACTCATATACAGATGGCCTTCCTAAGAGTAATTTTTGATGACTATCTATGAGTTTTTTTATTTCAGGCAACAACGTAACTCCAACAGAAGTTCGAACACCAAAAGACATAAATACATTTTACATTCTTTTTTTAGAATAAAACGTATTCAAAAAGAAATCTATGCTTTTCATATATAATATAAAATTATGTAATAGTAAACAAAAAAAATCTATAAAAAGGAAGATTATTTCATTTTTTATAGTAGATCCAACAACTTTTTTAAGCTTGAAATAGAAACATATCCATCATGATAAACTATTCATGGAGAAAATCTATCTATATGAATAGCATCTATACTAGCATTTTTTGCTCATTGTACATCAGAAGAAAAGCTATCCCCCACCATAACAATCTCTTCTGATTTATATCACGAAATATTTTTGAGATAATCAAATATTTGCTGATCAGGTTTTTGACTACCTACCTCATAAGAAAGTATTTTATAATCAAAAGTATTTTTAGGAATAAGATGATGTAGCGGATAGCTATAGGGCTTACTAAGATTGGAAACTACAGCTGTTTGATATCATAACTGTTTCAATACATCTATAGTAGATAGAAAATCTTCATAAACATATAAAGAGGAAAGTTGTGCTTCCATAGTAGATTGAAAATTTACAAGTAATGCATCGATAGGAGTATCAGGTGGCAATTTTTGTAATAATAGATCTGTAATATCCAGAGTAGTGGTTTGAAGAATAGTAGAAAGTTCTTTATACAGCGACAAAGAAATTCACAATTGAGAAAACATTTCCTTATAAGGATTTGGTCACTTGGGAGAAGATACCCAAGTATTATACATATTAAATGCTATAAGTTTTTTATTATTCATATGAAAATATAATATATTGTAAGAAACATATAAAACGATATACTTTTATAAGTATTTATCAATAAGTTTTAAAAAATGATCGACAGAAAATTCACATATGCTGTTGTATGAGCATCCAATAACAAAGAAAAATACGGATACAAAGTTTTCAAGGATTTAATAGATGCAAAATACAAGGTAATACCAATAAATCCAACAGAAAAAGAAATTTTAGGAAAAAAAGTATATGCTACAATTTCCGAGAGTAAAAACAAAATAGATGTAGTTATTTTTGTTACACAACCAAAAATAACAGAAAAAATATTAGAAGAAGTAAAAACATTAGGAATAAAAAATGTATGGTTACAACCTGGCGCTCAAAGTGATGCAGCAATTGAATTTTGTAAAAAAAACACCATTGAATGCATCCACGATGCATGCATAATGATACAAAGGAATATATAGTTTTTTCAAAAGAAACACTTTCACCACAAATTAGACAGACAAAAGGCTTTTTTAATGGCTTATAGACTAATATAACTCACGAATACTCTAAACATATAGACACAAGAGTTTTTGTGAGAAAGATATGGTAGTTCCACAAAAAAAATTCAAATACATGACATAAATTATACATTTAATTGAATATGTAAACTACATTTTTTTCAAACATATAGAATCAATAGGTGAGAAGCAGAGAAAAACAATTTCTCTTTTTTCAAAAAAAACATCATTATGTTTGCTTTTTATGTTTCGTTACATATAAAAATTGTAGCAAGGAAAATTTAACTGAACAAGTTAAATTTCTACCTGGCATTTTATTTCTTATTATATACCAAAAATGGTAGTAAAGAAAAAAGTTGCTAAAAAAGCACCTGCTAAAAAAGTTGTAAAAAAGGTTGCTAAAAAAGCTCCAGCTAAAAAAGCTCCAGCTAAAAAGGCTGTGAAAAAAGTTGTAAAAAAAGTTGCTAAAAAGAAATAGTGCTTTTTTTTAAAAACTAAAACAAAAAAAATACTCTGTCTTCGGGCAGGGTATTTTATATTTGAAAATATATAAACAATGAGTACTATAAATTTAAATTTTAAATTTTAAATTTTAAATTTT
>CAJBLF010000020.1 GCA_903953935.1 uncultured bacterium | reverse complement strand
GTCAACAATAATAGAGTTGTATATGGATATTACATAAAGGATGGTGATATGGGTATTAAATTCTTTCCATTTTTTTAAAATAAAAAAAGCCTCAAATAATGAGGCGTAGTAGGAGAGTATTCTCTATTGAATAACTATTTCACCACTTGGAGTCTTTCAGCCAATATAAAGCTGATGTCTTGGTTGTTTGAAAGTTTGCAGGTTTTATTAATAAATGAATAATTGATGATACTTAAAGTATCTTTTTCGAAGATCACTTTTGTACCTATCATTTTCTCCATTTTCTCAATATCATTTTTTGCCTTAACCGTTATATTATTAAGCAAAACCCAAGCAATGAGGAACAGAACCACCCCTAAAACTAACATTTTTTTCATAAGATTGTTTTTATTTTGTACAGATATTATAATTTTTTTGAAGTAAATGTCAATTAATATATTACATAAAAAATATGATAGAATTATGTATAGATGTGGATAATTGTGATGGTACAATAGTTCATATCTATACAAGTCATACATCATTCATGCTTAATCATTAATTTTTCATGAGTTGATTTATATTCGTTTTTTCTTTTTGAAAATTCGAAGAAGTCAGAAACAAACAACCAACATGAAGCCTATGAGCATAAGGAAAAAATATGGATGTTCTTGTCCGGGTAGAGTGATATTCATTCCATAGATTCCACTAATCATCGTAAGTATTCAGGTGATGGCTGCAAATATTGTCAATACACCAATCATGGAATTGGTTTTGATATTCATGAGAGAATTATAGGTATCAGCAAGTGACTCAGCATTTTCGAAGCTTATAGCTATGGTGTTCATAATCTTTTCTAGCTTATATTCCAAATCCTCGAAGTACACATCAAGATCCTCTTTATAGAATTTAGGTAATGCATTCTGAAGTTCATCAATGATTTCTCTATGAGGAGCGAAGGTATGTTTGAGTGAGACAACGTTACGTTTTTTGATAGTGAGATTTTCCAATAAGTTTTTTTCAAGTTTGTGAGAGCTGAAGAGTTGGTCCTCGAGAAGCGCCACATCTTTGGATGAGTTAGTGAGCATTTTGATACTCTTGTCATACATGGTATCCAACACTTTATAGAGGATATAGTAAGGAGATATTTTAAAATCTTCATCTGATTCTCTAGTCTTAAGTTCTTCTGAATATTCATCTATGATAGTTTTGATATGGTTAGTGTCAAATTTCGTCATCGTGATAATGATGTTTTTTCCTAGTACAATACTAAATTCATTCAGTAAATATTTTTTAGTTTCAATGTTATATTTTGGAAAGTTGACCACGATAAACATATAGTCTTCATAAATATCAATCTTTTCTTGGTTCGTAAGTTCAAAAAGGTCTTCTTCAATCAACTCATGGAGATCGTATTTTTGAACGAGTTCACTAATCTCATCTTTCTGTGGTTCAAAAAGGTGTATCCGATCGGTATTTCCAAAATGAAGAATAGTTTTCATGATAATAAAGAAATAATAAAAGAAGCTTAGAACCTTAGAAGCTTAGGAATCTAATAATCTAAACGTCTAATAGTCTAAATATCTAATAATCAGAGGAGTTCATCTGAGAGTCCATGATTGGCTATATAAGCATTTGTAGCTTCTCTCATCGTAGTAAGCTCTTGTCCAAATCGTTCAGGTTTGATGAATTTTTTAGCATCTCTTTTGGTTTTGAATTCGACTTCAGCAGTTTTGAGTCCATGAAGATTTTTGTAGATATCGAGTTCGATAGTGAGATCATTGTATGCTATGTTATAACGTGTTTTTTCGATAAAATGATTTTCCACTTGGAGCCATAGTTGGTCAAATTCTTGTTTGGTAATATCTACTTCAACCTCATCTCTAACGAGTCCGTGTCATTTTTTTCTCGTGACTTTATAGTCATCTCAGATATGTCTTACTCTAATACTCTTTCCTGTAGTAGGATCAGAAAGGAATCATTGGATGATTTCATAACGAGGAAATTGTTCGATATCCATAGGTATCGTTCTTATTAAGAATTTTCTTTCGATTTCAAGTGCCATGATGTAATAAAAAATAATTAAAGATGAAAGATTAATGATGAAAAATGTAGGGTGTGTTTCCTATGACCTATGATAAATATGTGACAGTTCATGACAGGATATTTCCATCATTATCCATTAATAATTATTCATTATTCATGTATGTTTTTGCTGAGTGTTTTTATGGTTTGCTTATGCTTTCTGCATGAAAAGAGGTAATGCATTTTGAGGGTGAATGCGAGAAGAAAAAGTATCCATCCGAGTGTAGCGAAGACAGAAAGGTTTCTATATTGCTTCTCTTGGTTATTCATTCCAGTAGGGGTATCATTTTCATATGCGAGTAGAGCAGCATCTACGCTAGCTAAATCACATCAGACTTTTTGTATGATAGAACTAATGTTTTTTTGATAAGGCAGTTCAGCTGTTGAATACCAATCAGCTAAAATAGCACATTCTTTTGGAGATGCTGATATTTTTGTTGCTTCTTGGGATATTTGTCTAAAGAGCATAGGGTTGATATCTTTATTGAGTGCCATCCCCGTAGCTGAGTGGAAACTATAGGTACTTTGTGCTTTGTTGGATCATCCATAGGATTGTTTGTCGGTAACCAGAATCTTCATATCCAAATTTTTATTGATAGGAATCCGTTTGCCGGGATAGAAAGTCAGATAATTTCCATTTCGTTTGAGGTTATCTGATCCATAGAAATATTGCTCCCCATCAAATGATATTGTTACACTATTTTTATCAACTCATTTTCCTATGTCTTTGATATCAAAGATGAAATACTGATCCAAATTGATATTCTGCTCGGTATCTTTGGGAAATATGAGATTGATATTGGGTGGTACGATATCCGGTTCGCATTCTGGAACTTTGTCGAAGTCTAAGGTAAATGTTTGATTGAGTGGATATGATTTGCTTGCTGTAATGGCTTCTGAACCTGTTCCTAGTACGAGTGTTTCTTTGCCGATAGTATCGCTCTTGAAGGAAAGTTGAAAAAAAGTAGTAGCATCTTTATTTTTGTCGAAGATAGGGGTGTTCACTTCGAAGATAATTTTATTGTATTCTATCTTGGAAGTCACTTCTCCGTTTTTGCTTGTCGGAAGGATACGAAGGATTTCCATAGTGTCAGGATTATAGTACAATACCAAGGTAAATTTTTTGATATCTTGTCCTTGCGGAGTAAAGAGGATATCAGCAGAATTAGTACATCATGCAGCGAGTTTGTCTGCAGGAGTAAATCTTGCATCAGAATAGATAGGTTGTAAGGTGACTTTAGCTCATAAAGCAAATCACATAATTCCTAGTGCGGTAATCATTCATAGGGTGAATATTTTTTTTGTTTTTGCCATCAACATAGCTAATAAAGTAAAATAGTAGTAAGCAATGATACAATCATTTTGGATGCTAGTAATTGCTTAGATACATTTATGTTGGTACATATGTCGATAGTATATGAATGGAGCAAAAAATATCAACTAAAAATGCATAGGAAACCTATTTTTATACTGAGGAGTAAATCCACGCAAAAGATTTGATTTACCAATTCCTTTATCTATATATTTTTTTTTATCTATCAAAAATAATATGAAAACGTATGAACAATTTTGGGAGGAACTTAAACCAGCGTATCCATTAACCAAATGAGAAATAAAAATACCAATCGCAACCACTTTAGAAACTTTTAATAACATAGATGTAAATAAAGTAGTATGAGATTTAGATGTTATTATGCAAAAAATATTTAAAAAGGAAAAACAAGCACGTGAATTAGCAGATATAGCATATGGAAAATGATTCACTGACCTTTATGAGTGAAATTATACAGGTATTGTTCGTTTTGATTGTATGCTTGACGCAAAAAACAATCTTAAGGTTGTAGAGGTTAACACAAAACGACCAGATTGACTATTGATGCATGATATTACGTATTCTACTTTGTCATGAACGAAAACAACGGTACATTTAGATCTTTTTTTGAAGTTTTTTGATAAGAGCGAATTTATTTTCATTCTCTATGAAAAAGGATGATTTGAAGATCTTCATTTTTTGGAATATGAAAAATTGAAAGCGTGTTGATATAATGTTGGAATTTGATGATTCGATGATATAGAATTCAAAGACGGAAACGTTTTTTGGGAAAATATAAAAATAGATGTTATACGTCTTTCTATGAGTGCAGGTAGATTTACTAAATCTGAATTTGTATTATTGAAATCTGCTCACGTGAGATTCATCAATACTTTTGATATAGCATGATTCGGTGATAAATCATTGCTTGCATGAATAGAGTCTCCTATGGTCATGAATACATGTATATTAAATCCCGACAACAAAGAGACAGTGACAAAAAACAAAAATGAATATGTTATAAAACCTACAAATCTTGATGAGTGAAGAGGAGTATATATATGAATTGATATGAGTCAAAACAAATGGGAGTCTCTTATAGAAGAAAACATTCATAATGATTATTTGGCTCAGGAATATATTACTATATCATCAAAGAAAACATCTATGTATCAAGATAAACATATAGTAGAATCTGATTTTTATTATGATTTTTGTCCTCATTTGTTTTACAAAAATGGAAAGTTGATATGAGTTTGACGTATTTTGGTGCGCTATTCCCCAAATAAGATAGTAAATGTTTTGAAGTGAGGGGGAATATGATATTATAAAAACACATAAAAATTTAATAAAATAAGGGTATTGAGAGAAGGAATAGATTAGATTAGTATTAATATTAACTAATAAATTCATTGATTTTCTGATTATTTTTCATACCTTAATCTGTGAATATTATTATTTTATTCCCCTTATCGCGCATGACTACTGATCTAAAAAAGTTTGAACAGGCTCGCAAGACCAATATAGCAAACACTATAGGAAGTGGCTTGTGGCTATGAGTAGAAGAGCTTTCCCGTACCGTAAGTGGAACCAAAAAGCCAGGCATAAAATGAGAAAGCCTTGCTAGGAATCAAATTTCTAGAGAGCTTGATACCTATGAAAACGCAAAGATAGATAAGCATAAGAAGGTTGCTTAATAATGGAAACATGGAAATATGGAAACATGGAAACGTGGAGAATTAATTCTCAACTATCAACTTTCCATCCTCAATCTTTCAATTTTCCACCCTCAATTCTCAACTCTCAATTTTTTACACGCTCTCGTAAAGTATGGATATACAAAGCACCATAGAAAACATATTGGCACGTGAAGTACATTTTCATTTTTCCAAAAGTTGAGGACCAGGAGGACAAAATGTAAACAAGAGAGAAACCAAGGCAGAATTATATTTCAATATCCATGATTCAAATAGTTTAACTTTTGAACAGAAACAAAGACTTATTGATATCGCTGGACACATGGTGCATCATGAAGAAGGAATACTTATTATGACATGCAAAGAGGAACGTTATCAAAACGCCAACAAAGAAAAAGTCATTCACCATTTTAAACAAGTAGTAAACGAAGCAATGACACAGCCCAAAGAAAGAATTTCAACTCAGATACCACAAGCTGAACGTGAAGCGCGTATTATGGACAAAAAATTTACCAGCAAAACGAAAGACTCTAGAAAGAAACCCAAGATAGAAGAATAATGCAGAATGAAAAGATTGAAACGTGAAAAATTAAAACATCAGTATAGAGAGAATCGGTCCGTGAGATCGATTTTTTTTATTTAAAAAAACATTCAAGACAAAAAAACAATATAAAAAATAAAATATTGACTTAAGGGGCAATATGGGTATCACATGATGGTTTTATTTTTTGAGATTGTAGACTATGAATCTCGCGAATTGATCGGAGTTACAAGAAATAACAAAAGAAACGTTGACCCCTGAAGATATCAATCGTCTCTACAATGAGCATCGACATGCTATTCATATGAAAAATGGATATAAGGAATCCTCACTCATTGATGATGATGTCAATCAGATGGTATATCCAAGAAATCCAGGCAAAATGAAAATGTTGCAGAGTCTTATATTGGAGGCAATAGAATCATATACGAATATACTTCCGTATAATAGGGAGGAATATGAAGCATTGATGCAGAAGTTATTCACGACACTTGATACTAAATCGGCAATTATAGTTACTAACCATGCTACCTTTGCTAATATTCCCATATTAACAACTGAGTTACATAAATATGCTAAGGTATATAACAGAAAAGGAGTAAGAGATCGTATTAACACTATCGTTGGACCAGCATTGCTGACACAATCTCAGAAAAGGATGGGACAAGCGATATCAAATCTTCGAAAAACGATACCTTCGAGTAAACAATCAGAGATACCAGCATTTGATGAAGCGGTACAAAAAGGTCAGCTTACAGAAAACCCACTCCATAAGATCAAAAAAGAATTTATAAAACATTTTACCAAGGCATGATCCGAAGCTGGAAATGTTTTTTTACTTGCACCAACAGGCACAAGAGATGTACTTGAGTGGTCACAATACAAGGATATACAAAGCATTTCATTCGCTGACGATGAAAGTATACAAACCACACTCAGGGTACTCAACAATTTCGTTCAACAGGGAAATATGATTATCCTTGCGGGAGTCAATGAAGCAGCGATGAAGACGCCGGGTAAGACACACGCAAAAAATCATTCTCGGACAGAATGATCGACACATGTAATGCTCAAAGAGTTAACGCCTGAAATGTGTGATCAGCTTATCAAGGAGAAAAAATTTATGCAAGAACTTGCAGGACTTGTCAAAAATAATTATGGAGTGAGTATAGGACATGCATTGCCAGCATCTCAACTCAAACAGCAAGAAGCTATAGCAAAAAAGAAGCTTCAGGAGCTTGCAGATCCACTACATACAGAATATGAATTTAGAGATTATACATTCGTAGATACCATAAAGAAAAAAATAGTCAGGAAGATTTTTGGAATATTTGATAGGGGATAACATAGTCTTATAATCAAAAAAAACATCATTATATTTTCATACAAAAATCGTAAAATATTCTTACAGAAAAAATGACATTACATTTCTTAGCGAGGTGTATATGTCTTATTTTTGCCTTGATAACTGATGACAACTTACTACTATAGAACACGCTTAAAGCGTATATTTTTTGTTTATCATATATTCTTTCAACTCTCCATTCTCCATGTTTCAACATTTCCACATTTAATCATTTAATTGTTTCATCATGATCTGAATATACAAACAGTATTTTGCTGAAGAGATAGCAAAACATATCGATCTTCCTCTAGAAGATATTTTGGCGTTAATAGAGATTCCACCAGAAAATATTTCTGGAGATTTGGCATTTCCGTGCTTTCAACTCGCCAAACAAGCAAAACAATCACCAAACATTCTAGCACAACAATTCGCAGAAAAATTCAGTTCTTCTTTTTTTACAAGATTTGAAGCTGTCAGTTGATATCTCAATGCACACATAAACAAAAAAACATTCATAGATGATTATTTTTCATTAGATATTGAAAATTGAAAATTCAAAATCGAAAATTCAAAATCGAAGATTTTGATAGAATATATGTCTGCCAACCCAAACAAGCCATTGCACATCGGACAAGCGAGAAATGTCTGTGTTGGTGATAGTATAAGAAGAATATATGAATACCTAGGATATACACCTACCACCTGTGATTATGGTGATGATAGCGGGGTAAATATCGGATATAATATTGTTGGTCATCTGTATTATGATATACCTGTAACGACCGAAAAAAAGTTTGATCATTACTGTGGACAGATTTATGAGAAGATGAGAGGATTGTCTGAAGATCCTGTGTTTATGCAGAGATTGACAGAGACATTATTGAAAATAGAAGAAGCTACTGATCCAGAAATAAATGCATTACATCAGAAATATACCCAGGATTGTACACACCAACAAATGGTGAGCTGTCGGAGAATGGGTGCCTATTTTGACCTTGTCGCTTGGGAAACACACATCTTACATTTGAAATTCTTCGCTGAAGCGATGGATATTCTCAAGACAAAATGATTTGTAAAATTTGCTGATGAGGGCGATGCAAAATGATGTCGAATATTAGATCTTTCATCACTTCCTGAATATGCAAAAGAAGAAAAACAATATCAGATTATGATAAAATCCGATGGACTAGCTACCTATGTTGCCAAAGATATTGCACTTGCCATGCGAAAACTTGGCTATATGACTAAAGATTTTTGATACGAACAATCACGAGAAGATCCAAGAGGCGTAAAAATGTACACCACAAGTACGGATACAACTCAAGGCAAGAGTCATGGTTTCTGAAATTATGACGAAGCAGTTACTGTTATTGATTATAGACAAATTCCTCCTCAGACTATTGTAGCTTCAGCGCTTAAGTTGCTCTGACACGTGCAAGGAGAAAAAAAATATTTACCCCTTGGATATGGAATAGTTTTTCTTACTCCACAGACATTACTTAATATGAAGTTCACGCTCAGTGAAGAAGAAAAATTAGAAAAAAGATTGCCGTTTGCGAGTAGAAAATGATGGACCGTAACCATAGATGATATGCTGGATATGCTCCATACTAAAGCATATGCGGAGACCAAAGAAAGAAATCCAGAAAAAGATGATGGTCGATTGCATACTGTAGCAGAAGCGATGGCAATATCTGCCTTGAGATTTTTTCTCATCAGAGGTGATATTACCAAAGACATCGTCTTCGATTTAGATGAAGCAATGGATATGCAAGGTGAAACCTGAGCATATATTCTCTATACCTGAGCAAGGGTGCAAAGTATTGTAGACAGTGCAGGTAAGTTGGATATGACGAAAGTCGATTATTCCTTGCTTCAAGAGGAGAGTGAGTTTTCGTTGATTAAAAAAGTTTCTACTTTAGATGATGTAGTTACAAAGGCAAAAGAAGAGTTGGCACCTCATTATATAGCAAAATATTGTTTTGAACTTGCACAGCTAGTGAATAGCTATTACGCACATACCAAGATACTAGTAGATGATGAAAATATAAAAATTGCGAGAATCGCCTTGTTAGAAAAAGTAATAGAAACTTTGAAAAAGAGTATGGGTCTTATCGGAATGATATTTGTACACAGAATGTAAAACATAAATTTATATACTATATATACGATCCTATGAAAAAATTTATATACGGAACAATAATACTGGCGCTGTTTTTTTTCTCAGCACAGGCTTTGGCTCAGGGAAATGTTTCTGTAGATGGTCAAAGATATGTCGCTGATGAAGTAATCGTAAAATTTACACCAGAAATAAATATCAAGAAAAGTAGTGGAATAAAATCTATGCGTATTTTTGCATCCGGTGAAAATCTTATCCCGCAAGAAAGCATACCAGCACAAAACATTACTGTCATGAAAATAGAAAACGGCCAAGATGTTATGACAGTAATTCAAGACCTTCAAAATAATTCTGGCGTAGAATATATTCAGCCGAATTTTATCTATACATTACAAGCAACAGATCCTAATGATCCAGGATTCTCCCATCAACGATGATTGAAAAATATAGGTCAAGATTGAGGAACCAGTGGGGTTGATATTCAACGAAGTGAGGCTATGGATGTTTGGTCAGGAGATAACAATCAAAATACCACGGGTACACTTGTAGCTGTTATCGATGATGGATTACGATATACACATGCTGAGTTTAGTGGACAGTTATGGAATGGGTCAAGCTGTTATGATTATCAAAATATTTTTACTGGAGGCTGCATGTATGGGTTTGATACGTTTGATATAGACAAAGATCCAATATCTCATTGAGATGATTCTCATGGCACGCATGTTGCTGGTATCATTGGAGCGAGAACAAATAATGGCGTGGGTGTAGCGGGAACCAATCCATGAGCAAAAATTATGGCTATCAGAGCAGGAAGTGGTGGTGAATTAACTACTACAGATATTGTTGCAGCTATTAATTTTGCAAAATATAATGGTGCAAAAATAATCAATGCGAGTCGATGATGATGAGCAACAGGATGTGCAGATGCATTAGATTCTATTTTATATAATACAATCAAAACGTTTTCCGGATTGTTTGTTGCAGCAGCAGGAAACGATGGAAAACAACATCTCAATAATCGATATGTATTGCCTGCAGATTATAATACCAATACTTCTTGTTGGAGTTGATTAGATAATATAATAACAGTAGCTGCAAGTAATAATGTTGATGCGAAGGCGTCTTTTTCTGATTATTGATCCAATATAAATATCGCTGCCCCTGGAGAATATATTCTAAGTACATATTCAGGTGGTTGATATGAATATGCTTATGATGCATGAACTTCTATGGCTACACCATTCGTTGTTGCAGTCGCTTCACTCGCACGAAGTATGAGACCCAATCTCAGTTATTTAGATATTAAAAATGCAATTATCGACCAAGCAGATGTTATAGGTACATTAAGTGGATATGTTGCAGGCAGCAAAAGACTTAACGCCTATACAACACTCAAATACCTTTCAATAGAAAACATTTCTCAATTGCTGGCATATACAGATACTGGCAAGACCCAGGGAATACAGAGCGGTTGATATATGTCTGGCAATCAAATATATTTTACCCGAATGCCACCTCAGTTTACAGGAAGTTTAAGCTGATATGTGATATCGATATCTTGAGCTACTCTCACAACGGGTTGGGTAACTACCACAGGAATTCTTCTATCCTGACTTGATCAGGAGTGACAGTATGTGTTTTCAGTGTATCCGTTATTTACAACTAACGCTACAGGAACAACGCTTTCACTTGCTTTTTCAAAAGATAGTACAGCACCTAGTAATGTTACATTGATTGGTCCTATAGACATGAATATCATAGGTTATGGAACCAAGAGATTCTCTTGGTCTGTAGCGAGCGATATGTGAGCAGGAATAGATCATTATCTCTATACTATATATATAAGCGGATGAGTATCTCCGATGATTACAGGAACAACGAGTTTTACGTGAGTAGATATTTTTCGAAGTACAGGTAATGCATATTATACTTGGCAAGCCCAAGCAATCGATACCATGTGATATAATAGCGAATCATCTATTTCTGGTACATTTATAGTAAATATTCCTCAAGCATTTAGTTTTTCATCACAAAATAATAAAGAGCTTTCTACAAGTTATCAATCGGATGTGGTAGGTATATCAGGACTTATAACAGGATCACAAGTGAGTATAGTCTGAGGGACATATAGTATAAATACTGGGGTATTTACAGGTGCTACATGAACAATAGTTTCTGGTGACACTATAAAAATACAACTCACATCATCAGCATCATATAGTAGTCAAACGACAGCTATCTTGACTATCTGAGGCCTGACATGAACATTTAGCATTACAACAAAAGCCGCTCCATCATGATGAGGTGGTTGATGATGAGGTTGATGAGGCTGATGAGCGGCACCAACAATTCCTACGTGTACATTATCACAACTTATCTGTACCGGATGAATCTATAGCATCAAACCATGAGTATCGTGTGAATGAGGAAATGCAGGAAAGTCATGTGTACTTACGTGATGAATATCTTCTTGAACATTATCTACAGGTGAAAATAAGACGTATAAGTTTTTTACGAGTAGTATGAGTACTTGATGATTCTCTGCTGAATTAGTACAGGCCTACAATTACGCATACGAAATAGGTATTACAACCATACCCACCATTCAGCAAGCTGACCTTACCGGGACACTCATCAGAAAACATCTTGCCAAGATGATTAGTAATCTGGCAATCAAACAGTTAAATAAAATTCCTAATACGTGAATGATATGTGATTTCACCGATATGGATTCTGAATCTATAGAGATGAGGTTTTATAGTAAATTAGCATGTCAGCTTGGGCTCATGGGCTTGAATGCTAATGGTCTGCAGGTAGCTACCTTCAATCCAAACGAGGAAGTGACAAGGGCACAATTTGGTACTGTTCTTTCTAGAACTTTGCGAGGCAATCAATATAACGGAGGTGAACCATTTTATAGTAATCATCTCAATGCACTTCAAAATGCAGAGATTATGAAGTATATAGATGCTCCAGGAAATAAGGAATTGAGGGGCTATGTTATGTTGATGTTGATGAGAGCCACTGAATAAACTACAGAATGAAAATTTACAATTTTAAACCCTGCTATAATATTAATGTTTTTAAATTCAAAATTTAAAATTCAAAATTAATTATTTTATATTGTTATCATAGTCATATGAATTTACGTCAAGAACGAGAACAACGTGGTATAGTCAATCAATTTTCAAATGAAAAGGTATTTGATCTGTTAGGAAAATGAGGACAAAAATTTTATATCTGATTTGATCCTTCGGCAGATTCTCTCCAGATTGGGAATATGTTTTCCGTCATGGCAGCTATCCATCTCATGAAATATGGAAACAAATGCTATTTTCTTGTGGGCGGAGCAACGGGTATGATAGGTGATCCGAGTCTTAAAAATGCAGAGAGATCTTTTCTTTCTGAACAACAACTTAGACACAACGAACAGGCTATTTACAATCAACTCAAGACATTTTTGGAAAATGTAAAAAAAAATTACGATATAGATTTCGAGTACGAGATGGTAGATAATTATGATTTTTATAAAGATATGAACTATCTCAAATTTCTTCGTGAAGTAGGAAAATATATGACGGTAAATACGATGATGGCAAAAGAGTCAGTGAAGAAAAGGATAGAAGATCCAGAAAAAAGTATCACGTATGCAGAATTTAGTTATATGCTAATCCAATGATATGACTTTCTTCATCTCTTTGAAAACCATGGAGTGAATATCCAACTTTGATGATCTGATCAGCGAGGAAATGTCACCACAGGGATGGAAATCATTAGAAAAAAATTAGATAAAGAGGTGTTTTGTCTCACTATTCCATTAGTCACTGATGCATCGTGAGCAAAGTATGGAAAGTCGGAGGGAAATGCTGTACGAGTAGATAAAAAGAAAAATAGTCCGTATTTTGTCTATCAATTTTTTATGAATGTGGAAGATGTTTTGGTAGAAAAACTTCTTAAAGTATTCTCGCTCAAATCATTGGAACAAATCGATACCATAGTAAAAAAACATATGGAAAAACCAGAGCTTCGTTATGGTCAGAAAGAACTTGCAAGTCGAGTAGTAGAGGTCTTGTTTGGAAAAGAAGCGGTACAGCAGGCAGAGAAAATATCAAAGATTCTTTTTGGTGGTGCGGATATTATGGAAACCATAACCTGATTTGCTACAGGAGATTTGGATGCATTGGCAGAGGAGACATGAAGTATCTCGATGGCAGCTACAGAAGAAAAGGTGGTAGATATCTTTACCCAGTCGGGATTGACGAGCTCCAATGGAGATGCGAAAAAAATGATGCAATCAGGGTCGCTGTTCATTAATGAAGTGAAGGTGGAAGATCCCCAGATGATGATCACCAAAGATATGGGAGTAAATGGTGTGATATTACTCAGAAAAGGAAAAAAGCAATACAAGATAGTTAGAGTGGTAGGGGCCTAGAGATATAGGTATATATCTATATATCAATTTGTTGGGTATATATTTTCGATTTGTCCATTGCTGTCTACTTGTTTTGTCCAGTTCTTAATTGGAAAATTGAGGTATTTTTTCTCTTGCATTATATCATTAAAAAGCTAAAAAATAGCGTTCAAATATTTTTTGTTATTTAATTTTATTTATCTTTATTGTAGCAGATGAAAATTAGTAAATCAATGATTTTTACCGTATTGTTCATTGTATCGGTGGTATTCGTTTTTTTCGTGGGAAGAAACTTTGATGCTCAGACAGGAACAAGGAGTTTTATGTTTACAACAAACGGATTGACTCATTTTAGGAAAGGACTTGATGTTTCAGGGGGTACGAAACTTGTCTATAAGATTTCATATGACAAATATGAGAAGGTATACACCAACGCAATCGAACTCGCTGCAGTCAAAAAAACTATTGAGACGATTATTATGAAAAACATAGATAATAGAATCTCCAAACTTGGAGTAAGCGATTATAAGGCATACGTCCAGACACTTGATAATCAAAATTATATTGTCGTAGAGATAGGAGGAATTGCAGATCTCGAGCAAGCAAAGGGATTGATTGGAAAAACACTTGAACTTGAATTTAAACTTCAGAATCCAGAAGAACCAACCAAAAAGACTATAGCAACGAGAAAAGCATTGGCAGATACTGTTCTAGCTGAAATCAAAAAAGATTCAACAAATATCCAGAAATTACTTGAAGGTAGAATGTCAGAGAATATTTATCATACTATCTATACAGGAAACACATTAGAACAGTTGCCTGATATCTATAAAAAGAATCCAAAACTCCTAGATGAGGCTCAGACAGGAAAGATTTATGGACTCATCGAAGGTAATTATACTACTATTTATCAGCAAGGAGAAAATGCTCTTATTCAGGGCACAGGAGTAGCATTGAATGGATATACCATGTTTCGTGTAGCAGCTATACAACAGGGAAAAGATGGTTCAGGAAATGCAGCAAAACTCTATGTGTTTGAAGATATATTTATTCAAGATAGGGAAACATGGGTAGCAGCAACCGATGGACAAAACATCCTCAACGGTGCATATTTCAAATTTGCTAACGCTAGCGCTTCACAGATGGGAGAGCCAGTAGTAGTAATCAATCTAGATGACAAAGGAAAGGAAGTGTTTTGTAGTATAACTGCAGCAAATATAGGAAAGCCTATGGCTATCTTCGTAGGAGGTAATCTGCTTACTGCACCAAATATTCAAAGTAAAATTTGTGGAGGAACAGCAGAGATCAACTGATCATTCACTACAGAATCTGCAAAACAACTTGCTGATTCCTTGAATGAAGGAACATTGCCTGCACCATTAATTCTTATGCAAGAAGAAAAAATTAGTCCATCACTTGGAGATAATGCATTGACAGGAGCATTACGAGCAGGATTAATTGGTTTCGTAGCTATCATGGTATTATTATATTTCATGTATGGAGTAAAAAAAACAATACTTACGAGTATAGTATTGATTTCGTTCTTGATGGTACTTGCTGCATTTATGAAGCTTACTGATTATGCACTTTCACTAAGTGGTATAGCCGTTATTATACTCTCTATAGGAATGTGAGTAGATGCAAATATCTTGATGTATGAAAGACTTCGTGAAGAGTTGAAAGAGGGTAAAAGTATAGGTTGAGCAATTGATCATGCGAAAGATAGAAGCCGAACAGCAATTAGAGATGGTCAGATAAGTACAGGTTTGATAGCATTCGTACTCTTTTCTATGGGAACCAATGTATTCAAGGGATTCGGATCTATGATGATGGTAACAGTGTTACTTACTTTGTTCTTCAATGTTCCATTGACAAAACTATTGTTACACGCATTTTACGACCCTAAGAAAAAAGCATAATCTCTATTGTGTAGTTTCGCAAATCTTTATATATCACTACTTTTTTTAGTCTTTTACTCTTTGGATTAATGAAACAAAAAATCTTTTTAGCTATTGGTATTGTATTGCTCAGTGTATTTTGAGTATCAATATTCAATGAATTTATGGCAAATCACACGTATTATCAAACTATGTTCGCAAGTCGAATAAACCGACAGTTAGTACTTCGGAGTATTCTTGCGGTCTGTATTCCTATGGTATATATCATTAAATCCAAAGTATTTTCAGTCAAGAAATTTTTTGTATACGTTTTGCCTGTGGCATTGTTGTTGTTTACCATTGCATCTACTATGGTCAAGGACACTATCATGGGATGATCTGCAGGATTGATTATTCTGATTATCAATACATTAATCATTTACTTTCTCGGGATGTATTTCATACTCGGATTGACGGCTTTGGGAACACGAATATCTCAAAAATATATTAAATTCAAAGAGACAAGACGACAAGAAATGTTGATTAATTTCTGAATGGGATTAGGAATATTTTTGCTCATCATTTATGTGTTTTCTATGGTACATTTACTACGAGGAGCAATATTATGGATTATCTTTTTGTGACTCGGATATATGGTCCGATATATGAAAGATGCATTGCTTCCCTACCAACATATCATAACGGAAATCGCTGATGAATTTAGAGGAAATAAGCTCAAGGAAAATCGATGGAAATGGATAGGTATTGTGTTGTTAGCAATCTCTATCATTTACTATCTCTATGGATTCCAATTGTCTTATATCCCATATTCAACTGCTTGGGATGCTAATCATGAGTATATGTATGTTCCTAAAGTGCTTGCAGAAAATCATGGAGTACTCTGGGGAAATGTATGATCAGTAGTAAATATGGCGCCAGGACTTTGGCATATTTTCATAACGTTCTTTTTTGGATTAATTCAACCTATCAAGAGTCGATTTTGGATAGCACCTGATACAGTAGCAGTAGCGATGAACTTCCTTAGTGGAATATTCGTACTGATTTTTGGAACAGGACTCATAAAAGAAGCAATCAATTATTTTGCTCCAAGAAAACATGAGGATGATGTTATGCCAACTATCGGATTGTATACATGATGGATGATGTTGTTATTTCGGCTTACGAGTTGAATGGGTGCCTTCTTGGTGTTTGTTGATAACAAAACAGATCTTGGAATTATGGCATTAACGATTTTAGCAATGCTTTCTGGATTTATTTTCCTCAAGCATATTTTAGATAATCGTGAAACGGGTCTCAAACTTCATTGGGATTCATTGAAATATATCATCATTTCGTGAGTGATGTTCGCGTGGGCACTAATGTCAAAACCGACAGCATTTATTGATATAGCATTGTTCGGATTATTACTTGTCGGACTTTGGATAGATAGTATTATCGCTATAGGATTGGGTATTATGACGGTAGGAATGACTGGTATTCTTAAAATTGCAAACGCACCAGATATGATGACACCTGCAGCAGGGAAATATATAGTGTTGATATGATTAGTAGTAGTCGTAGTTGGAATAGCAAGGATGCTAAAAAATAAAGATAAAGCACAAGGAAATTTATCAGACAAGAAAAGATTGTTTACCTATATTCTTGTTCGAGGAGCAACATTGATAGCTACCGTTCTTGTATTCAAGGGACCAAATATCTTGATTAATCAAATCAAAGCAGGGACATTCAGTCCAGGAACATTTATTAGGAGTACCTTATTAATAAAGAATACTACTCAACCAAAGGTGTTCTTAGCAGCAACAACCACCACAGGAATCGATGCACAAAACACTATCGATACAGCAGTGATAAACAAAAGCGTACTTTCTTTGGCACAATGTAAGCAGACGCCATTCACCAAAGAAGAATTAGCAGCTAATGTAAGAAAAGCCATAGCAACCAATGAAGATGTGTGAAGGTATGTGGGATATGGATGGAAGGAGGTTACCAAGAGTGAGGGTAGTCTCAATATCGGGTATGGTTTACTCAGGTTATTCACTCTAAAAGATAATATTTGTTATGGAGTAAATAAACAAGCAAAATTATTATGTACCAATGCACAGGCAATAGAAAATTTCAATGTACCGACGCTTCAAAAGCTATTTACTCAGATGAAGCCAGGGACTAAGGCATATGATCTTTTAAGTTGAGCACTCGCTGCATATGAAATAAAGGGTAGTGGATCAGTGATAAATCCAGCCGAATTCAGAGATGAAATTATGGCGCTGAGAACTTATTATCAGGTACATTCAATCAGTACAGAGCCAGGGAAAATAAATGTTCCTTATAGATATGTTGTACCATTTAATATTGTATTCAATCGATCCTTACAGAATCTTAGTAGTTATTATACGGACATTTGATTTGTATGGTTGATGGTGTTCATGCTTTTGGTACTAGGATTTATTTATGTAATAACCAACGCAAAACGTTATAAGGAAGATATGAATCTCGTTTCACTTGCAGGCATAACACTTGTAGGACGAGCAATTCGATGGATCATAGGATGAGGTATCCTGTGGTATGGAATGGGACTTATTGTGTGGACTATAATAACGGTTGCACTTATTATTAGAGATATGTTTGAACACTCAAAGAAAGAAGAAGAGAAGACCATGATGTATATCATACTCTTTTTGTTTGTTATCTGGGCAATAGTTCAATTTGGATGTAATTTTATAAGAATATCTTCACAAGGAGGAGGAGGTCCTTTCCTTCGATACAAAATGAATAATGGAAAACTTTTGGATATCGATACGTCGCTTCAACAAAAGGAAGTTGTCAACGCGGGATATGGTCAGAAAGATGTCTTTGATCTTCAGTTCCCTCATTACAATAAATTCATCGACTATGTAAAAAATAGAAAAGATAAAGATGGAGTATTGATTGCAGGAACCTATCTTCAATATTTCTTAGATAATCAATACAATATCAAGTGAGATGGAATGCTCAATCGATTCCGAGAACAAAATAGTGACGGTAATCTCTGTAAATCATATCAGAGACTTCAAAATAGCAAATTGAAATATCTCGTTATAGATCCAAATATCTGAACCGTTGTTATGGGTGAAGGAAATGAATCACTCTTCAACAGATTCTTTGCTAAATTGGATCCGGTAAAGGGAACCATACAAGAAGATGGAGCAATTAGTAGCCTAGTAAGACTTC
Organism: uncultured bacterium; assembly: GCA_903953935.1. GTDB lineage: Bacteria > Patescibacteriota > Gracilibacteria > Absconditabacterales > Absconditicoccaceae > CAJBLF01. The sequence goes on along the minus strand of CAJBLF010000020.1, from coordinate 44,216 downwards.
AGCAAGCAGGATATATTAATCTTTTCTCAACAAATAACTTAGGAGCTAAATATGCCTTCACACTTGATGATGCAGATCTTATAGCAAAATTCTGACCAATGTCTGCGGATGAACTCTTATTATTGAGATCAAAACTTGCCATTGCGAGATTCTTTCAAGCAGAAGCACAAGAATTACTTAATTTTATAGGAGAAGTATTCGCAAGCAGAATAGGTAATGGTAAAGTTATCGGTGATATGGCTGATGTATTTGGTAAGACTGTTGATGAACAAAAAGTATTCACTACAGCAGTAGCGTTAATTGCACAACAGTGATCAGCTCCTGATGAATTGAAGAAAAGTGTAGAAACATTATCACAGGATGAACGTTTGATTATGTTACAATACATAGGAATTGTAAACTTACTCAAAGCAAAAAATCCTCAATATCAGGAATTTGTAAACAACATCCTCAGCCAAAGCTTAGGAGGAGGAAGTCAGTTGATGGTATTTGAACTAAATTAAAACATTACAAAACTATTAAGATTAAAAGATTTGTCGACCAATTAAATAATAAATAAAATCTTTTAATCTTTTATATATTTTAATATTTTAATCATAGGGTAATGAAGTTAGATGTATCAGAAATCAAAAAGAATACGATTGTCGAGATCGATGGTCAGTTATATAAAGTAGTTGATTTTGCATTTATGCAGATGCAACAAAGACAAGGAAGTTATAGTTATAAAATGAAAAACCTTATCACAGGTGGTGTGCAAACATTTACCTATAAATCTGGAAGCGTACTTGAAAAGGGTGATGTGATTACCAAAAACGCTGTGTTCCTTTATAGAGCTGGAGACACATACACCTTTATGGAAAATGATACGGGTGAAATGCATGATCTCAATAAAGATATGGTCGACGACATTACAGGATATCTCAAGGAAAATATGGATTGTTTCGTAATGGTCTACAAGGGTAATGTTATAAGCGTTATCTTACCACCGACGGTTTCTTACAAGATTATATCTACTGTTCCAGGTGTTAAATGAGATAGAGCACAAGCAGGAAAAAAACCAGCAACGCTCGAAACAGGTATGGAAATAATGATTCCACTTCATAAGAACGAAGGTGATATCGTAACATTAAATACGCTCACAGGAGAAACAAATTAGATTGAGCTAAAAGTTCAAAGCTGAAAAATACGTATACCATACTAAAAAAAGAGCCATCATCGGCTCTTTTTATCTTTATAAAAAATATACTCTGATTCTTATATGTATACTTACCTCCGAATCTTTTTATATTCATTCTCCATGCTCCACTTTCAACTCTCCACCCTTCAATGTTTCCATTTTTTAATGAAGTTTATTTCTCTGTCTTTATTACTTCAATATTCCATTTTCCTTCAGGCAAGGTATTGCCTTTGATTCGTGGATTTAATTTCTTGATCTCATAATATCCAAAACCATTTTTTCTTGCTCGGTCTGCAATATCAGGAATATTTTTTACGCTCAAATCTTTAGTAACGAGGGGGCGATACATATCACCCAAGGTATTCTTATCAAAGAAGTCATATTTATGTTCTCGTACATATTTCATTGCCAATAATCTAAAGACATATCTAGAAGTCTCGGTATTCAATCGAAGATCATAGAAGTTATTGGTATATTGGCTGTCTATACTTTTCTGTAGACCATTTGCGCCCCTATTGTAGGCGGCGGCAACCAGGGTCGGCTTATCAAACATCGTACTTAGTCCTTTGAGATGGCTGATAGCCGCCGCCGAAGACTTAGCAACATCATATCTCTCATCTACAAATTCATTTACGATCAATCCATATCTCTGCGCTGTACCGGACATCAATTGCCATAATCCTGCTGCACCAGCTGAGCTGACAACATTATCCCTTAATGCACTTTCGATGATTGCGATATACTTAAAGTCATCAGGGAGACCTGCCTTTTTAAGGTCTTTTTCAATCGTTGGCATGATCAGATTCCATCTTTTATAGATGATAATGAATTGTGCAGGATTCACTTCAAGCAAAGCAACCTCTCTATCAAATCTTTCAATATTTAATGCATACTTGCCTTCCGTTGGCATGACCTCACCAGCAAAAGTAAGTGTATGGGTTTGCGGTATATTCGTTCATATTTTCTCTCCGTTGAGGAGAAAAGTGATGATGAGAATCACGATGATGACGATGACAATTCTTCGGAAGATTTTTTTGTCAGCATAATATGTTTGTAATTGTTCTCGCATGGAAATGAGGAAGAAGGTAAAAGGAACAAGAGATACATGATAAGGTTCGTTGTTTCTATGTATATACAACTGGAGAGCGTTTTTCAAACCTAAAAATATTGTTTACTCCATTCGGTAAATTACTATACTAGAGAGGAATACATAAAAAATTGTTTCTGGGTCCTTACACCGCATCCCTTTATTCTTATTTCAAAATCATGATCATTGTATGAATCACCTGAACTCTCGGGGCAGGGAAGGGTACTATCGTCGACTATCTGGTACAGAAAAAATGATTTCAACATTTTTCTGTGAGAGCTTTTTTGATTCAGGAGATAGAAAAAAGAGGAATGCCAGTCAATAGAGATAGTATGGTTATCGTCGCCAATGATTTACGCTCAAAATATGGATCATCACATATTGTTGAACAGTTGTATGAACAAGCTAAAATAAGTCAAAAGAATACTATTATCGAAAGTATTAGAGCACTCGGTGAGGTGGAAGCATTGAAGGGGAAAGAAAATTTTCATCTCTTTGCTATCGATGCAGACCCCAAGATAAGATACGAAAGAGCAGTATTGAGATGAAGTGAAACAGACAAGGTGAGTTACGATGAATTCATCAATAATGAAGAAAGGGAAATGAATAATACTGATCCAAGCAAGCAGAATATCGCTAAATGTATGCAGCTCGCTGATTATCTATTCATCAATAATTGAACGATTGAAGAACTCAACACCCAGATAGAAGAAAAATTAAAGCAATTCAATATCTAACATAATTATACTGAAAGATGTGCATATATTCCCATGTCGTTTAGTCGTTTCATCATTTTATCGTTTAATCATTTCTCATGAGAATTCCTTTATGAATTTCCAATAGGCATATTCATCTCTCTCCCAGTGACGTAGAGAAGTTGTTTGGCAAATGATATGAACTCAAGGTTTTGAAGGATATTTCTCAGCCAGGACAATTTGCCTGTGAAGAAACTGTTACCTTATCATGAGAAAAATGAAAGATAGAAAAGGTGAGAGTAGTTGGGCCGACAAGAAAAACTACCCAAGTAGAGATCATGCTTGGTGATAATTTTGTCTTGTGAATCAATGCACCCATCAAAGTCTCTGGTGATATTAGCGGATTAGAATATATAAGAATCCTCTGACCTGTGGGAGAAGTATATGGTCCATTTGCTATGGTGTCACAGAGACACTTGCATTGTACGGTCAAGGAAGCACAGGAAATGGGAATACAAGATGGTGATGTTATACAGCTCCATGTATGAGGAGTCAGAGGAGTTATGTTTGAAAATGTTGCTGTCAGGTCTAGAGATGATTACGCACTCGATTTTCATATCGATATCGAAGAAGCAAACGCTGCTGGTGTAAAACCAGGTGATTGGGCGGAACTGACGAAATAACAAACAACTAGCAATTAAATAATACATACTCATTGATTTTAAATTTTCCATTACGTTTATGAAGTTCTTTTCATTCTTATCTTCCAGCAAGAAAAAATATACACTTGTCATTTCATGATGAGGCACCAGAGGATTTTATGCATTAGGGATTTTGAAATGACTAGAAGAATTGTGATATAAAGAAAAAATAGAGGCAATCTACGGCGTGAGTGTATGAGCACTTGTAGGAAGTTATTGGTCAGCAGGATATTCTGCACAAGAGATTTACGACATGTTTTTTGATGAGCGTTCTTTTGGATTTTCTTCTATAAATATTTTCTCCAAACAAAGTTTATTAAGACCCAATTATCTTGAAAAAAAATTTACTCAAGATCTTCCTCATAGATTATCAGACCTCAAAATAAAAACATATATCTGAACTACAGACACTAATACGGGTACGTTTCGTTTATTTGATACAGGAGACCTCATACCTATCTTACTTGGAAGTATTGCAATACCTGGGATATTTCCTGTGGTACAGTATCAAAATTATGTCCTCATGGATGGATGAGCGAGTAATAACTTTCCTGTAGATAGAGCAAAAAAGAAATATCCCAACAATAAGATTATCGGTATAGCACTCAATAAATTTAAAGAGCATCAAAAAATAAAAACAATTTTTCATAATCTTTCCGTCTCTTTTGAAATTCTTCTCAGAAATCATACCATAGAAACTATGTCAGATGTTGATCATTTGTTTTATAAAGCTATTCCACTCAGTATTCTAGATATCAACAAAAAAAATATGCACAAGGCATATCTCGATGGATATAAAGACTGTAAAGAACATTTCGCAACATAACTACTAGTGAGCAAATGAATGTATTCTTATAGACTACGATACTAGTCTATATGTGTATATTTCAATCATTGTTCGTTTTTTTAATAATATCTGATGAAAATATATTTGTACAATATTTGCAAAAACAGAGAAAAGTGAATATACTTATTATACCTATTTATTAGATAATAGAGAGTATGAATACATCAAGAGAACATGAAAATACAGAGGTATTGGATCAAGAGGAGATTGTACATGAGGACACTCCTGAATTTCCTGAAGGAAAAAATATTGCTGATACAGGACATGAGAACAATCACATCCAACAAGAAAGAATTGACACAAAGGCACATCAACATAATCAAGCACAGGAATTCAAAAAACAGTTGGATACGTTTGATCCTCAGAATAATTGGGGCAAGGACAATAGTGATTGGGGTGGTCATGGTCGGGGAGATAAAGATAATAATTGGGTAAAGAATAATAATGGTCGACGTAAGTTGCCATTACCAGAAACACAGTTGAAGATAAAAAAACCAGAACGTAGAAAACCTAAGTCGTCTATAGAAAAGAAGGCAACTATACGAAAAAAAATCACCTCATTTTTGAAAAGGAGATGGTGAAAATCTGAGCAAGAAAAAGGCGAAAAAGACCAATCATATCCTCACGATCAGATTCCTATGCCTGTCGTAAAATAGACAAAATATTATTTTCTTATTTCGCAATGCTGGACATGACGTTCAGCAATTTTTTTAAATTCTTCAAGTTCTTCATCGGTAAATGGTGTTCCTCAAAAATCTGGGTCGAGGGTATTTCCGCCGATATAATTCTGAAGATAGTAATGTTTAGCTCCTCTGATATAGACGGCCATATTTTCAATATCGTCAGCGGTATGAAGCCCCTTTGCAATCGTGGTTCTGTATTCATAGTCTATTTTACTCTCCAACAAGAGTTGTAAAAGTTTCTGAAAACTATTGTAGAATTCTGGGGGCTGAGCAAGACCGATAGCGTCCTCATATCTATGCATTGAATGCTTTAGATCTACCGCTACATAATCCAAAATTTTATCCTGAATCATTCTTTGGACGATGTGATAGTCCCTGCCGTTGGTATCCAACTTGACTAAGAATCACATCTCTTTTATTTTCTTGGCAAAGTCATACAGGTCAGGTCGTATTGTTGGTTCTCCACCACATATACTTACGCCATCAAGCAATCATTTTCTCGCTTTTAGAAAATTGAAAAATGCTTCCTCAGGGATCAAGTCATTTTGAAATAATAACATCTTCTCGGGTAATACACATTCAGGATTATGACAAAAGTGACAGCGAAAATTGCATCATTGCGTAAAAACTACACAGGCGATTTTACCTGGATAGTCTATCATGGTTGATTGTTGTATTCATGCAATCTTCACGGTTAGTGTTTTTCCAGTAAATAAAAAGTAAAGCTTTATAAAACAGATATTCTCTCTATGTTTCTGTTTTGTAACTTTACTTAGGTCTATGTTAATGATTATACCGATTCATATAGGCATAAGTTCGACGTCGTAAAAGATTTCATTATATTCAAACTTTTACTGCGTCTCTCATATAGATTGTTCCCGCAAGATAATTTTTGATTACCTTTTCACTAGGAAAGAATAATGGTGTAGGAAGGTCATTGAGATCAAATCGTTTCCATTGAGTGATTTCATCTGGCTCCATGACTTGAGCTTCTCCGACAACATCTTCTGATAAAAATCCAATGGTCACAAAATGTTTATCTGGCACTATATCATTAGTTATACTTATAATCTTTATCGTATCTTTGTTGATATTCAATCCTGTCTCTTCGAGTGTTTCACGATAACAGGTATCTTCGAAACTTTCATGGAAATGCATTTTTCCTCATGGCATCGTTCGTGTTCATTCGCCATGAAGTTCGGAATCGGCTTTGGCTGGATCCATATGCCTTTGACCAAGAAGAACTTTCCCATTTCTGAGAATCATAACTCCAAATCCAACTCCTATAGTATTGTTTTCTACCATGCCTTGTTTTTTTGTAACTAAATTGATCTTAGTTGCATCCACATGCTCATCCACCTACAAATACTTGTTGTCCAAATTGTCTTACAAATGTTGAGTTAGCGGTCTTTCCTTCATCAAAGTATTTTCTGCTATAAAATTCTGATTTTTTACCGATATTGTAATGACTTACTGGTCTAAGATATCCCATTACACGAGTAAATACTTGGCATGGAGTTCTGTGGATTTCCTGTCCGTCTTTGTTGAAGAATGTTTGCATGGCGACAAAAATTAAGAAGATAAAAGGGGATTAGTCTTGAAATTGTTTTTCTCTAATGATTCTGAGTTTATCTGGGTCTGATGTGTGTTTTTGTCTGATATCGATATTGAATTCGTCTCATGAATATCCAAGTTCTTTATCACACTTTGGACAATAATCATGTTCTCCGACTACATATCCATGCTTTGGACAGATAGAGAAAACCGGTGATATAGTGATGTAAGGTAACTGATAATTTGAGATAACTTTTTTAACCAACTGTTTACATGCTTGGGCGTTGGATACTCTTTCTCCCATATAGAGATGAAGAACAGTTCCTCCGGTATATTTACATTGTAGATCGTTTTGTTGTTCTAAAGCTTCAAATGGATCATCGGTATATCCTACAGGAAGTTGTGTTGAATTGGTATAATATGGTGCATCGTGTGTTCCTGCTTGGATGATTTCTGGTATCTGTTTTCTATCTTCTTTAGCGAATCTATAGGTAGTTCATTCTGCAGGTGTCGCTTCAAGATTGTAGAGGTTTTCTGTCTCTTCTTGATATTGTTTCAAGGCATCTCTCATGAAGTCGAGTATTTCCGTTGCAAATTTCTTACCAGCTTCTGTAGTAATATCTTCCTTACCATTGGTGAAGTTTTGAATAGCTTCGTTCATACCATTGAGTCCGATAGTAGAGAAGTGGTTTCTGAATGAATGAAGATATCTTTTGGTGTATGGATACAATCATGCGTCTAACCGTTTTGTAATCTCTTTCCTTTTGAGTTCAAGCGATATTTTTGCCAAATTCATCAGATAACGAACCTGATTTTTGAATCCTTCTTTATCTCCCTTGAAGTTGTATCCGATTCTTGCCATATTGATGGTCACAACTCAGATAGAACCCGTCATTTCTGCTGATCCAAAGAGCCCTCATCATCTTTTCTCAAGCTGAGTAAGGTCAAGCTGTAATCTACAACACATTGATCTTACTGCTCCTGGTTTATAGGCGTCAGGATTATCTACTTTGCTTACATTACCGTCTTTGTCTTTCGTTACTTTGAATTGTGATCCTACGAAGTTTTGGAAATACGGGATTCCATATTTTGCTGTCATTTCAAAGAGAAGGTCTATATCTGGATCATCTCGTGGAAAGTCTTCAGTTACATTGTAGGTAGGGATAGGAAAAGTAAATACTGATCCTGTCCAATCTCCTGCGGTATATACTTCAATAAGAACTCTATTGATAAGCTTCATCTCTTCTTCGAGCTCACTGAATTTCTTTGGATAATATCACTTTTCTATACCTCAAAGCATCAATGATTTTTCTTTCAAATCTTCGGGACAGGTCCAATCTAGCGTGATGTTGGTAAACGGCGTCTGTGTTCCCCAGCGTGAAGGAACATTTAATCCAAAGATAAAGTTTTGCATCTGTTGGGTAACGTATTTGTATACTTTTTTATTTACAAATGTTTTTTTTGCTTCAGGACTTTCAAATTTCATCCCCATATCATCGAGTTCCTTTTCTTGTTCTACTCTATATTTATGTACAAAGGGAGCCAAGTAGGTATCGAAAGAAGAAAATGCTTGTGCTCAAGCCCATTCATTTTGAAGGGTTCAGAAGAAATTAATCATTTGATTGACGGCAGCTTGAAGATTTTTTGGTGGAGCTGATTGTACTCTATTGGTCAATCCATTGAATCCTTCTTCGAGTAATTGTCTCAAACTTCGTCCTGCACAGTATCATGAAAACATATCGAGATCATGAATGTGGAAATCTCCTGTTCTATGTGCTGTACCAATATCAGCAGGATAGACGTGACTTAGCCAATAGTTGGCAATTACCTTACCTGAGATATTTAAAATAAGTCCTCCAAGTGAATATCATTGGTTACTATTTGCGTTTACTCTCCAGTCACTTTGATCCAAGTACTCATCCATGGTCTTTCCTACTTCAACGACGACACTTTCTTGTGCTCTCGATTCAGATCTTTTTTGGCGGTATAAGATATATGCCTTAGCAACAGTATCATGGCCTTCTTTTACCAAGATTTGTTCCACGGTATCTTGTATTGCTTCTACATTGGGAATTTCTTTTCCTACCTTTTTTTCTACTTCTTTACTAACTTTTTTTGCAAGCCCTGGCACGTCCTTGAAATCTGTTCCGCCAACAGCCTCTATTGCTTTTTTGATAGCATGTTCTATTTTGTTGATATCAAAATCGATAATCGCTCAATTCCTTTTCCTTACTTTATAGATAGCCATGCTTACAAAATCGTGTTATATGATAAAAAAGATGGAGTAGCTTTTTTAATAAGTATTTTTGTATTTACAATTTATAGAAAGTATATAGAATACACAATATATTGTGGTATCAAATTGATTGTGAACACTATATATAGTAACAGGGGGGTATTGCAACGGAAAATTCGTTAAAAAAAATTGTAAGAAAAATGTATGTTATAAGCACAATTTGGGATGGTGTTTTTTATAAACAAAAAAAGCCTTTTTCTTTCTTTTTTATCGCCTCGCCGGCTGGGCGTTTCTTTTTGGCTACCAGGACCAAAAAGAAACCAAAAAACCCCTCGTCACCATCAGGGGAATATTACGTTGGGAATTGTATCATATACAAATACGTTGCCTTCTCGACCTACTTTTCACGCTGCTTTCGTGATGGCGACATTCAAAATGTAAGTTTTTATTATAAAAAAAATCCACTCACCACGAGCAGACTTTTTTATACTCTAAAATATTTATTTACTATTTACTTATACACTCTCCACCCTCAACTCTCAACTTTTCACCTTTCCACGTTTCCATTTTTATTTAAATATTCTTAAACTTATACAGCTCCAAACCGTTGATCATACCTGTCTTTTCATCGCCGATATTTTCGTTGGCTTGTACTATGATAATTTTATCGTCAAGTGAAATATTTCCTTTGAATATAATTCTGATCATCTCTTTTCCAATTCTTTTGAGATTTTCATAACTAAATGATTGGGAAATTTTATATCCTCTGACGCCTCGAAGCATATTGAGATATCTGTAATTTTCATCGCTCTTGGTGAAGGCTATGATAGGTACTCTCGGTTTGAGACTTGATAACCTTCCTGCGGAATATCAGTTCTCCGTATACAATACCAATGCTCTCACATCGACTTCTTGAGTAGCTCTATGTGCGTTGTACAAGATATAATCTCTGACCATAAATTCATTGTTAGCATAGAAACGAACAAGTTCTTGTGGTGCAATCTTCAGTTCTAATGTATCCAAAGTATCAGAAAGTTCGGTAATAACTTTTAGCGGATCATCTTCTTGAAGCAAGGTATCAAGCATATATCCATCAGCTGCTCGATTGGAAAATCTTTTTAATCGTAACTCGTTGATGAGTTGATATTTATTTTTTTCAATTTTACCTACAAAGGTGACGATAGCGGGCTTACCTAATATTTTACATTTTTTGATAAGCATCTCTTCGGTAAGTTTCATTGTTTTCATAGCTTTCTCAATCTTTTCGAAGATGAAAATCAATCCATCTGAGATATCCAAGAGTTCATCTATGTTTTCCAAAGCTTCTTCGGTTTCTATTTTCGCAAGGATTTTCATGTTGCCAGCATTTTTAGTCTTCAAGAAATCTTTGAGTTCTATAATATCATCTCTTGTTTTGACCAATGAAGGAGCCATAACATGCACACCATATTCCAATCATCGTAAGATATCTTTTTTGTCTCTTTCACCGAGGAAGGGGAGATCGAGATCATAATTATGAAAAAACACTCTATCAAACTGAATGATCCATCCACCTTCAACTACTTCACACATTGTCGCATGTTCTTTATTGGATTTTACTTTTATCACGACGCCACTTTGTTGAAACTTGATAAGTTGACCAACCTTCAATTCTCTAAGAAACGATGCATCGACAAAAATTCTTTTATCGTGTTCTTGTGCATATTCACTATATTCGATCTCTATAGTTTGTTTGGCTTTAACCTTGATATCCAAGACGTTTTTTACTCTGATGTCTGAACCTCTCGTCTCCATCATAATAGTTTTACTATTGTCTAACTTCATAATAGTATCGATATATTTTTTATTATTATCGTCGAATCCACCAGACAAAGAGATTCTAAAGATATCAACCATGTTGATGACTTTTGAGAGCACAGTTTCTTTTGCTAACGTCGGTCCTACACCGGCAATAATTTTTGAGAAATGAAAATTGTTCATACTACAATACAATGAAAAGCTAAAAGGGGTAATGTCGTTTTTTTTTTTTGTTGTTCCCTCTTTGTTGTAAAGAGGGGGGATCCGCCTAGGCGGATGGGAGATTTTACTTAGTTACGAAATCCTCCGTTCGCCTAGGCGAACACCTCCTTTAGGTAAAGGAGGAACGTTTCAATTTATAACTTACTGCTATCTACGATAACAAATCATTTTCTATTCATAGTCTTTACCAATTCTTTGGCTTTGATGGTCACGACACCACGAGCATCTGCGGTGAAGTAAGCGATTTCATCTTCAATCAAAAAGCAAATATTTTGGTTAGCAAATTCAATCGGGAAGAGAATGTCAGTGATATTATTTTTCTTTCCTCCATTGATTTCGGTCTTTACATCGAGAAGTGGAAGTTCATCAAAGCTTTTGAGGTTGATCTTGAGCTTCATATCTTTTTCTAGGTTGGTGATATTGGCTCATGCCTTTCCGATGATACGACCCTTAGATTCTTCTGGGACATAGATATCGAGATTGGAAGATCACTTAATCTTGAGTAAGAAATCACAAGGCAAGAGTTGCTGAAGTTTTTGTGTAATCGTGTTTTTTGCATATTCAGATATTGTTGATTTTCCTTTGCTCTGAAGTTTTCCTTCTTCGTGCATATCGCCAATAAGTGGCATGACAACTATCTGTTCTCCGAAGGTATAGATTTCGTATTCTACTTGTTTAGTAAGGAAACTTGTGATGACAATGACGGGTCTTGCGAGATCTTCTGACTCCATTCCCTCAGGAACTTTGACCGTAAGCTGCAAGGTATATATTTGTTCAATCACTCATTTGTTTATATAGATGACCGTATCGATAACTTGGGGAATGATTCCCATTTCGATAGTCCCTAGAAATCTCTGGATACTATCCACGGCTCTGGTTGCATGGATAACTCCCACTAAACCGATACCCGTCAATCTCAAGTCTTTGTATAATTCGAAATCACTTTTGTTTCTTACCTCGTCATAAATCGTATAATCAGGTCTCGATAATAATAAGATATCTCTTACTTCATCATGGGTTCCATAGGTGAAACTATATTGTACGATATCGTCTGATACAAGTAAATCACGAGGTGATTCAAGTGTCTTGATAATGTGGTTGTCTTTATGGTAGACATCAATAAGCGCTTGAGCGAAGGTGGTTTTTCCACTTCCTGGTGATCATGAAATCAAAATACCTTTAGCGTCATTTCTCAATAAATCGAAGACATCTTTTTCGAGGTGATAATCATCCATTACTAATTTTTTAATCGGTTTGACAATCGTCATCTCCAATCCATCAGAAAGGGGAGGATAGACAATTACTATTCTATACGGGCCGAGCTGTAAGACTTTGGAAAGCTTTCTATCAATCTCCATAAATCCGTCGTCTCTGCTTTCTATCTCCGCATAGATACTACTGATAAATGCTTTCATCTCTTCGCTGTTCATAGATTTTGTATCAAGTTCTGGTTTCCGATTTCCTGGCATACCCTTTTTTCTTAGTAGAGGACGCCCTTCCTTGATATGAAGTGACATCGTTGTTTCATCGAAGTAAGTATCGAGGAATGAATTTCAGATAATCTGTTCCATGTTGTTTTAAAAGGTATAAAGCTAGTGTAGCCGGGGTTTCAGCCCCTCTGTCCGCATCGGCGGACATCTCCCCTGGCAGGGAGACATGTAGTTGAATTATTTTCCTCTTCTATTTAGCAGTGCATTTGTCGTTATGTAAAAATGTTGCATCAACTATTGTATATCTTCTATTGTTGTTGGATTGGATAGGTCATAAATATTATAGATAATTTTTTTGTAGGTATCGCTTATAGCAACGGTAAGTGTCGATAAATCAAAGGTCATTCATAATGAATACGGAAGATCTCCTCAGCATCCTTCATAGGTGAAAGATACCGCTTGGGGAAGTTTGTAGATATATGATGTATTACCATTGTATGTAGCTTGTAGTCCATCAAAACTTACTTGAGTATTCAATCATCATAGTGGGATAGGTCACTGCATATGAAGATTGCCCTGTTGATTAGTTAATGTTACGGTATCATATTCTAGGGTTTCATTTATTCCTGAAAAAAGATATTTCTGCATACCGAAATCATAGAGAAAAAGTTTGGTGATTCCATAACATACATCTCATCACCACTCCTCTCGGTACAGTAGTTTTTTTTCTGGCTGGTAATAAAGTTTGGTCAATCATTGATCTCAAATAGCATTGAACGATGCAGGAAATCCAGCAAATATCTTCGTAGTAGTATCGTAGAGGTCTACTTTGACACCCATACCCTGTTTATCTTCTTCTATCTTGGTAAAATGTAATAGTGATCAGGAACTACAGGTGAGGGGTGTTGATATCCATTGAGTACGATCATTTGCATTTATGATTTCATATGTCTCATTAAAATCACAAGATTCCCAACCTACAGGAATATCTTCTTTGGGTTGATTATCTGTATCTACAAACACAGGACATTCGCCTCTCATATATGCTCGTTCTTCACAATCAACTCAACCAGATAAATGACATATTCATGATTGAGCACCACTTGCATCGGAAACAATTTCTAGTGTTCCGCTTTGTTGCTGGCAGTAGACGGACGCAGGATTTGCTAGTGCAACCGTTGGAGTATCTTTAAATCGTGGAGTCTGTGTTGTAATCACAAAGAAAGCAACAACGAGGACAACTATGATTCATAGAATTCGGAGAAGTTTTTTCATAGAAGAAATAAAAAAATAAAAAAATAGTTATTTATTTAGCACATTCGCCATCATATAAAAATCTTGCTTGTCTATTTGCGTTCATTGTGCATCTATTTCCAAAGGTTTGCTGAATGGGAGGACAAGGTGCTTTGATACATTCTACTTGGATGCTAGCACAGACGGGTGCATATTCCATAGTACATGCAATAGGTCATTCACTATCAGGTGTTGATCATGGATTTCCTGGACTGACTCATGCGTCACCACTAGCTGTTGTTCATCAACATAAACCTCTCATATATGATCGTTCTTCGCAAACTGTTCCATCAGGTAAAGTACACATACCTACTTGTCCTACTTCACCGCCATCTGCTTGGGTGACGATATTCAGTGTTCATCAGTTTTTTATACAATTGGTAGATGCAGGATTTGCTAATCCTACAGGATTTTGCACTCATGTTGCATATTGATTACATTTTGGTTCACCTGGAGTTTCGCAGTACATCTCGGTACAAGCAGTTGGTCAGTCATTGGGACTCTTGCTACAGGTATTACACCCATCAGAGTAACTGATACAATTGGGATCTAATGCAGGTGATGTACCTGTCGCATATTGATTACATTTTGGTTCACCTGGAGTTTCGCAGTACATAAGGGTACATGCACTTGGTTTGCCATTTTCTACGGTGCAGTTGTTGCAGCCATCGAAATAACTGATACAATTGCTAAGGTCAATTCCTGTAGTTGTTGATGGAAGCACTTCTTGTTGGGTATCGATAGAGACGCCTAATGTGGTAAGTATTGTTTGAGCAATCGGCAATGAAGGATTTTTGACAACAAACATAAATCATCCGCCGATGAAGAGAATAATGATGATAAGTATCCAGAAAATTTTTTTCATAGGAGTAGAGAAGAAAAAATAAAATGTTTAGTTATAATTAAATGTTTTTACAAATTCATCAAAGACATCGGTATACATTCAGACATCATCAAATATTTGGACGCCATATCCATTTTTTTCTAGGAGAAACGCTCTGCTGACCGTATTGATTCCTTCAGAAAAAATTCATCTAACGATATATCCATAGGTACCTTGAAGTACGACATAGTCTGAGCCATTACTTCCTCAGAGTGAAAGTGTTTTAGCAGCAGTTGCTTCAGGTATTCATAGGTTTTTTAATTGTTGGCATACTGCTTGGGTACTTTGATCTAATCCACTACACGTAGAAGAGAACCAGGTACATGATGTTGTTTTTCGTATATATACATTGATATTTGGTTGTATGCTAGGTACACAATTTGGTTCAAAACATTGGAGCGTTTTGGAGGGATCAGCTACATGTACAGTAAACTTGAGACTACAGTCGACGGGATCATCACCTATTTCTGTAGCGATGATTCGGTTGTTGGGATAATCAAAAGAAAGTCAGTATTGGGTATTGGTATAGGTAGTTGTCGTTCATGTATTTTCATCGACTATTCCTGTAGTTGTTTCAGCTCATGTAGTTGCATATTGTAGGCAACTAGGTTCAGCAAGCGTCTGACAAGCCATTCTTGTACATCATCAGACAACACCACCAGAGACCATACAGGTGTTGCAGCCATCGAAATAGCTGATACAATTGCTAAGGTCAATTCCCGTGCTTGTTGGTGGGGGCACTTCTTGTTGGGTATCGACAGAGAGGCCTAAGCTTGTAAGTATCGTTTGAGCAATCGGCAATGAAGGATTTTTGACAACAAACACAAATCATCCACCGATAAAGAGAATGATGATGATAAGTATCCAAAGAACCTTTTTCATAGGAAAATAGAGAGAGATATAAAAATATTAATTGAACTGAATGCTATTTACTAATGCATCAAAATTTGCTTCCGGTTCGTTGAGCATTCTTTCGTTGGAAACAATTACGCCACGAAAACTAGAATTGGGATTAAAGAGATAATAGAGGAGTATAGTTGTAGTTTGATCGCTTCCCATTTCTCCCTGTTCAAAATACCATTTAATATATGGTACGCCATTACTGTTCATAAGTCATGAGCAGGCAGTTTTGTCTGCACAGAAATTACTGATGAATGTACTACTATTTATGTGTAGTGCTGCATCTCACCAATATGCTCATCTAGGAGCAATAGGATTGCCATTGTAGGCAGCGAGAAATAGCGTATTTGGTGTTCCGTTGGAGAGGGTGATACCATAAGTCGATTGATTCCAGGTTTCATATTGTTTGATAGGTGTTCACCATGTATTGGGATAGTAAAATGCTATACGGAGTTCTGGATCTGAAAAGGCAGTCATATTTGCTGGTACCGTGGGTATACTATTGTCACCTGTAATGGTTTGAGCACCACTAAGTAAATCTACTCCTGTGGCTGCATATTCCAGACATTTTGGTTCTTCAAAGGTCGGGCAAGCCATTTTCGTACATCAGTTGACAACACCACCAGAGACCATACAGACATTACATCCATTATAGTAACTGATACAATTGGTAAGATCAACTTCTGTGCCTGTACTGAGCGTATCTTGTTTGACGGATACTCAGACGGTATCCAAGAGTTCTGTAGAAAGAGGAATGGAAGGATTCTTTGTAATATAGAAGAATATTCCAATAATAATAAGGAGAATAATCACGAGGGGCCGAAGAAATTTTTTCATACCAAACGACTAAAAAATTAAAGAGTTGAAAGATTGATAACTAGAGAATTGAAAGATTGAAAGATTGAAAATTGAAAGATGAGGGGTAATTCTCCATTCTCCACGTTTCCACGTTTCCATGTTTTCACGTTTCCATGTTTCCATATGTTTTTTTGTTTCGTAGTGGTTAATTATGTTGTTGCTTTGGTAATAATTCTTGTTCATGTTGTTGGTAGTGTGATTTACATTCGGCGATCATACGATCATATTCTGCCTGGGTAAGTTCATTACATTTGAGCATATCCCACAATAAGGTGGCGACTTGGTCTCTATATTCACGACATTTGCATAGCTCTTTGAAATTTGGGTTGTTGACAATATTGAGTTTGTCGGTCTCAGATTCGTTCATTGTCTAGGTCTTCACGTAAAGATAAAAAAAACGATATTCATTCAGTAGAAGAAAAAAGGACCTACACATATTTTCGTCCTTTAGTGGTGTGAGTGAAGTTTATTTTCTATGATATAAAATCGTACATACAATTATGAGTAAATTGGTTATTTTAACGGGGTACTTATATTGATTTTTTTTGAAATTTCAATATAAAAGCATAAAATCAGAGTGAGTTCTGGCTTTTTACCTAATATTTTTGTGATGACATTCAGCGTAAATGGTATCAAACAAGAGAAAGAGGAGAAGCATGCTGTCGATATCCTGGTCTGTGTGGATTCACTGATGCTCGCTAGAAATATTCTCGAACAACAAAACATTCTAATCCTTTCGATCAATGAATATGGTCAGGAACATAAGGCATTTTGAGACATCTATTTTACGATAAATCTCAATTTAGAAGATATAGACATAGTTACCAAATTCACCGACATCCAAAAGGCATGTGATTTTTTTGCTTTTGTGGGATTTGATATCGCAAAGATCAATAAGTATAGTAGTCCGATATCGCCACTGAAGATGGCAGAGATTATCGCACAATCAAAAGCTGAAGTAGAGAAGAGAAAGGTCGAAGATAAATTGTTGCTCGAAAAAAGTAAGGCAAAACAGAAGAAGATTTATGCCGATCAAAAATTGGATCAGGCAAAAGAATTTCTTGCTAGAGTCTTTGAAAGAGTAGACGCTACCGTTAAGAGATCAGTAGGACAAATTCCTATCATGGATATGAACAAGATCAAATATATGACTGAAGAACTCAAAAAGCTCCGTATGGGAACCAACGTCGAGACCATTAGAGATACGGTAGAAGAACTTTTTACAATCCTCGAAAGGATAAACGCTGCTCGATACGAAAGTCAAAAAGCTCAAGCGGTCGCTATCGATGGAGAAAGCATCATCACGGATTTTGATATCCAAGAGGAGGCAGAGAAGTTGGAATATACACAGATACTCCAATCCATTCATGCCAATGTACCACTCAGAAACCAAGAATACAAAATCTTTGGTGCATCCGCAGTCTACCTCAAACTCATCCAGAGAGAATTTTGACATAAACTAGAAAACACCTCAGGATTATTTTATGTGCTGTATGATATTACCGAACTTATAGCGCTCATCCTCGTGACCTTGATCGGTATCACTACCATCATCAACCAGATCTACATCGTAACTACTGCAGAACCAGGACTCGCGTATGCGCTCGTGACAATAGGTATTCGATGATTAGTAATCTTTTTTGCAAGACTACGAAGAACCAAAAATATCGGCAGACTCATCCTTTTGATCGGTCTCGCCATCCTAGCCCATTACCTTTTGATGCGGATGGTCGCGAGTAATTTTGCGATATAGCTCCCCACCCCACCTCCCCATAGGGGAGGCAAACAGCCCCTCTGTCCGCATCAGCGGACATCTCCCCTAGCAGGGAGATACATAGTTTCTTCCGTGTCATGGAGGGACACTAAAAACTAAATGTTCCCCTGATAGGGGGAAAGCCTGCCAAGGCGGGAAGGGGGTTGTTAAAAAAAATTAAATAAATTTTAAATTAAAAAAAGTTACATGGCTTTATTACTGCTCTCTATAGTCATCCTCGGATTCATTCTCTTCTTCTATGGGATAGGACTCCGATACTTTGCATTCATCCCTTTGCTCTTCTTAGGATTTTTTTTCTGATACTACGGAGCGACGCAGACCATCAAAGTAAAATGATCTGAAGTACTCCAAAGATATTCACTCTATGTCGCATGGACCATCATCCTCGCAGGACTCGTCGGTGTTTTCAATCGATTTGGTATGGACTTGACGCAGACAGCACTCGGACTACTCGGGCTCAACTTACTGCTTCGAGTATGATCCTATATCGCTAAGTATGACGACGGAAAGTCTGTCTTCCAGCTCGGCTACTATTTCTGTATCGCATTACTCCTTATCATCTCTTTAGCATTATGAGGACGAGCAGTTTTCTTTGATGTATTTATGATGCTTCGGGTCTTGCATCTTGGTGTCATCGCCTTTATTATCTTTATCGTCGGACAATATGCTGAGATAGAAAAATATATCCGATATAAATTAGGAATCCTGACCTTGGGAGCGATATTTTTCTTCGTCTTTGATCAGATAAAAAATATATATTTTGCATTGACTATCAATAGTGTCATCCTTACTGGACTCTTTTATGGGATCTCTAGAATCTTCCAATTCAAGCCACAATCTGAGGACAAGAAAAAAGATGTCTCTGTCAGACGTATCCTCGCAGGTGAGAGAATGACGGCTTCCAAAAAAGTCTTTGCATCCAAATCTACGGAGCTTCTTCACTCCTTCTTGGTAGCGATGCCAGGACGAGCGAAGCAGGTACTAGAGATGTTCAACGTCATCCTTATTCTCATCCTCATCGTTTACTATATGACGCATCTCGCAGACTTTGCAACGGTCAATCATTTGCTCTATCGAGTAGTGATAGCGACCTTTATCAGCAATGTATTTCTTCTCAAGAAAGTAGGCTACAATAGCATCATCCAGAACCTTGTCGTTTTTCTCGTGATCAATTTCGCTATCTACGTGAGCTTATTCTCGTATTTTAGTGGTGATGTAGGCGCGGTAGTTGGTCGATGAATCGTCTGGAATATCTATAGTGCATCGATGATATTTTACGCGCATAAGGTGCCGATGCTGGCCAAGATATTTAGCAAGACGGATTATATCTATTGGATAGTAGCGAGTGTAGGAGCGATGATCGTCAATGTCGTATTGTTGATCAAGACGGACTTACCGGGGCAGTTGATATTCTTTTTGGTGTTAGTGTATTTAGGATTGCAGAGTATGGTGTTGTTTTATGCGACTAGATATTTGAGTAAGATACAAACAATACAATAGATTTTTTTTAATAATATAGTATGTTTCTTTTATTTTTTTGGTGAAATCATGAAAAGAATACATGTTCTCATACTCGTTTTAGTACTTATGGTGATTGGCTGATGTGTATTTGGGTATTTCAGGCGGAATACAGAGAGATGAGAAGCAATGTCTAGTGTAAAAAATAAATCCACGAATATAACAACAGGGCAGAACATGATATGATGAATCGAAGAAGGTGTGATAGCGTATCAAAGCGGGATATTGACCTTTGAATGAGCAAGAGAGTTCGATCGTGGATATGTTTGAGAAGCGATCGAGAACGTGATTCAGAAGATGAAGGATGAAGAGATAGCTGGCAGGAATGGGGTTGAGATGGTCGAGAAGGCTATCATGGAGACAGGATCGATACGTATTACTTGGCAAGGAGATACGGGAACAGGCCGATGAGTGGATGATCATTTTGTCGTCCAGGAGGGGACAGGAGAATGGACGCTGCCTACAAGCTATGTGGCAGAGAACAGGAAGAGCTGGAATGAGTGTATGTCGTCAACATGCAAAGATTGTGGAATATGCGATGCGGAGCTACAAAAGACGAATTTTTGATGATTAAATGAGATACTTAAGGGTAAAAGGGCATTTATCTACTATCTATCACCATACGAAGGGTGCTGAAGCATAGTCGTGCAGGGCATAGACAACCAAGGATACAAGGAATATTATTGTGCTAGTGATCACTATGACAAGGAACAAAACAAGCTCTATATACTGGGATCTGATGATTCATTCGCAGGGGAGTGAACATTTGGGCTCCTGGCTATCGATGTAGGACCCGATGGGATCCATGAGACGCAGATTCTGAAAGATCTCAATAGTATAGGAGTACATATTGAGGGAAATTACCTGTATTATATGTATGATAGATACGATGAGCCAAACGACGAGACGCACACCTATCTTGTCGCGATACAGAGATACGATCAAACACCTGTGCTTCAGAGATATCTCGGTACCGGCTATCAGTCACTCCTAAATACCCTCTCCGAAGAGCACAACTGATACTAAAAAAAATACTCATGCCTCAGAAATGGGCCGAGGCCCATTTTTTTTATTATTGTGAGAATTCCATCCTGTAGTCCATCATTTCAGCATCAATAATTACACTCGGAATCTAAGTGGAGTATATTTCGTATATTGTATATCGAGTCATATTGTATACAATAGAAAATAGTTTTTACCACCTTATCACCACTACCATGAAAAAAACGCTATGACTGCTTTCCATCCTTTCTCTTCTTTTCTTCACAGGATGTAGTCTCAAAACCATAATCAATACTCAACCATCACCGACAACGGGAGCTACCATAACCACAGGAACCGATATCGTCAATACAGGAACGTTCACGGTTATTATGGATTACTCAGGTGATCTTATCGTCGCTGGAGTTGGACCTAAAGTAAGTTTCGAACAAACAATAGCAGACGATACCTTGGCGCTCAAGAAAACCTTTGATGACCATTCAGATCATGTATTTTTTCCTAGACAGATGCGAAGCAATTATATTGATATCCAACAAGACGCTATCCCAGGCAATATCATTAGATTTGATGGTCAAGTGAAAGCACTTGATGCAGCAGCAGGTAATCGTTACTATGAAGTAGTGACTATCAATGACCTCAAAAAAATAGCAACACCAACCCAAGATGAAGTAGTCGCAATAATAGATAGATATAGCTATTGTGAAAAGGATGCAGATTGTGTAGGTATCTATGGTAAATGTCCTTTGCCATGTCAGATAGCGGTAAATACAAGCTTCTCAGGAGTAGTAGAGAGTATCATAAACAATTTCCGAGATGCTCAGACTCCACAATGTACATATAAATGTATGGAAATTAAAAAAGTAATCTGTACTACAAAATCACTATGTGAAGTACAAAAATAAATCTCTCTTTACTCTTACGTATAGATTATGACAGAAGTTATGCTGATGAAGATATTTCAAGTACTGACAACGATTGTTGGGATTGTAATGTCCATAGGATATTTTCCTCAAGCACGAAAATTTTACAAAACCAAATCAGCAGAAAATATTTCACTGACGACTTTCACGATCTTTGCTATAGGGACGGCAATATGGACGGTGTAAGGTATCGTCATCCATGATGTTGTACTTATTTTGAGTTTCGTTGTGGGAGTTATTGGCTCTCGATTATGTCTATTTCTTGCAATCAAATATAAGAAAAACGCCAAGACCCACACCGAACAAAAGAAAAAATAAAAACACATTCAAGCTATCACTTACCATACTACCGTTACTATTTTACTGATATTTCATACTATGAGTAATCCAAAAAACATAGTGAGTACTGTCAGACAGCAACTCATATCGCTCAGTGACGCTCAGACCAAGAAGAGCGCAGAACGTTTTTTCAAAGAGCCGATTCTCGTCTATGGCGTCAAAAGTGCAGCCGTACAAACTGTTGCAAAATCAGCACGAAAAGAAATCAAAACTCTAGATAAAAAAACTATTTTCTGACTCTGCGAGACCTTATTCCAATCAGATTATTGTGAGGAATCTTTCATCGCATCCAACTGGACCTATGAGCTGAGATACCAGTACGAGGAAAAAGATTTTCTCATTTTTTACCAATGGATAGAAAACTATATCAACAACCGAGCCAAGTGCGATACCTTTTGTAATCATACCATGGGCGAGTTCATTGAACAGTTCCCAAGCTATCTTGCTCAACTCAAAAAGCGGACGAAATCATCCAATAGACGAGTAAAAAGAGCAGCAGCAGTATCATTGATTGTCCCTGCAAGGAGAGGAAAATTCTTAGCAGATATCTTTGAGATCGCTGATAGTTTACTTATCGATGAGGACGATATGGTACAGAAAGGATACGGTCGGATGCTCAAGGTTGCGAGTCAAACGCATCAGCAAGAAGTCTTCGACTATGTCATGAAACATAAAGCAATTATGCCAAGAACAGCGCTGAGATATGCGATAGAGAAAATGCCCAAGGAATGGAAAGTGAAAGCGATGAAGTAGTACCCAGGTGCTATATTATTGAAAAATATTTTCGTTTCCGTATGGATATGCTACTGGTATTTTATATGTGTTTACCATGGACCAATGAAAAAAATATCGTTAAGTATATTCATGTCTTTAGTTGTTCTTTCATTTGCATGATGTGCTTCGTTCTCAAAAAAACAACTAAATGTATATACTATGTCTGGTGTTGAAAAAGTAAATGTATGAGATTATCAGTGAGCAATACAATATTTTGATCAAGCAATTCAATCTCAACCTAATGATACCGAGGCATATATATTGAGAGGTGAAATGAAATCTAGATTATGAGATGATCAGGGTGCGTTGCAAGATTATAATGATGCTATAATAATAAACCCAAGTGAACCAATGGCATATATGTTTAGAGCTATGGAAAAACGAAATACATTGTCTGATTTGACTGGAGCAATAATGGATTTCGATAAATCTATTGAATACAAATCAAATAATTCTGAAGCATATGGTTCAAGAGGTATAGCAAAAATAGAATTAAATAAAATTCAGGAATGATGTGATGATTTGCAGAAAGCTTTAACCTTAGATTTTGTTGGAACAAAAGGTGAAACAGAAAAAGTGGCTTTTGAAAAGGCTATGGAAGTATATTGTAAATAAGAATCGCTTGTGATAGATTTGCATTTTCATCTATTATCGAGTATACTTAAGCATATTTATTATGCTAAACTACGCACGTATGAACGAAATTATTATCAAGCCAGGTGAAGAAATCACTCAGTCACAATCTTCTGATAAAAAAGGTGATCTCTTAGCTACTATACAAGACGAAATGAATGTTTCGTTTCAAGGAAAAGAAATAGTATTTCCTAAGGTAACATTTATGAATGCTCAAGAGGCATTAGATTTTCTCAAACATCAGCAAGATATATTGTTGCAACACTACAAAGAAAATAATGAAATCGTAGTAGAGAAAATGCATACGATGATAGATGATATCGCCAAAGGATATCTGAATCCCATATATTATAGTGAAGAAGAAAAATATGGAGCATTAAACTATCAGACACAGAAACTTCAAGCGATGAAAGATTTCTTTCAGACATATACATGAGATTTATCTCGATTTTTGGAGGACGTGGCGAAAGAACGAAAGAATACATTACTAGAACCAGAAGGACTATACAAATGCAAGGATTTTTGTGAGAGATGGCATACTACCAAAGAAGAATTGCAAAACCTTGAGTGAGATGAGGTAGTTACTGCGCTTATTAAAGATGCAGCGACGATAGAAAGTATTCATATAAGTACAACTTCCAACAATGGTCAGTTGTGAGCTGCTGCCAATATATTTGATTGTATCAAAAAAGTGAGTGAAAAATACAAGAAACAAGAAAAGCCTTTAGTATAATACTTTTATTGAAAAAAGGAGTGCGTTGTATATATGTACATCAGTTTATCTTCTAATTTTTCTTGTATGCTTTGAGCGATTATATGAGACATCATAGGTTCGGGGTACGAAAAGTACAACATTACTCATGAAGATTTTGATCTATTTTATGCGAATAGTGCATTCAGCGATGATACCGTGCTGACAGTTGCCGTAGCTGATGCATTGATGAACAACAAAGACCTCGTGGCTACCTTACAGGAATATACCAGAAACTATCCCAATAGAGGATATGGAACAAATTATTTTGAATGGGTACAAAAGGGTCAGACATGGCCGTATAACAGTTTTGGAAATGGATCAGCGATGAGAGTTTCTCCGGTAGGATGGATGTTTAATAGTTTAGAAGATACCTTGGAACGAGCAAAGAAAACTGCAGAAGTGACGCACAATCATCCTGATGCTATCAAGGGCGCACAAGCCATTGCGAGCGCAATATTCCTTGCGAGAACTGGTAAATCCAAAGAAGAAATCAAAAGATATATAGAGGATACCTTTGGATATGAATTGGATTTTGATTATTACGAGTTCAAGAAAACATATGAATTTGATTCGACGTGTAACGGCACTGTTCCGCAAGCTATTGTCTGTTTTCTTATCTCTAAGGGATACGAAGATGCAATTAGAAAGGCAGTCGCATTAGGCGGTGATAGTGATACGATTGCGTGTATGGCATGATCCATAGCAGAAGCATTTTACAAAGAAATACCATTGTATATTATAGAAAATGCAAGGACTTATTTCGATGATAAAATAAGGACTATCGTAGATACCTTTAGAGAAAAATATGTCTTACCAAAGTTGGTATAAAAAGAGAAGTATAAAAAGAGTTATTTTTTTAAAATGTCGCCATTATTAAATCAGTGTGAAAGGGAGGTCGAGTAGGGGGACCTACCAACTGGATAGGTCGCTATCAGAATATGATCTAAGGTAATATGTGATATTCCCCTAATGGCGACGAGGGGTTTTTTGGTTCCTTTTTTGACCTGGAAGTAAAAAAGGAACGCCCAGCCGGCGAGGCGATAGAAGAGTTTCTTATGCAGTATCAAGAGAAAATGTACTTCAAGCGAAACCCTTAAAAAGGAATCTTTCTAAAGAAAAATATTCAGATTATTCTTATTTTTCATGAAAATTGACTTTTTAAAATAAATACCTATAATAGGTATATTTACTCATAAGAAGAACGTTATGGAAGCTACTACACTCAGACGTACTATTGACGAAAGCCATGTTGTACATACATTTGTCGCAGTACATAGAGTCAAAAGAATTACTCAAGATCAACTATCAGATATCTTCAGTATTAGTCCAAATTATCTTCCTTTTATTGTGGAGAGAACCAATCAATTTTTGGAGAAGATGTCGCATCTGATTACGATGGCAAAATTGCAGGTGGAATGTGATGATCCTAAATTTGCAAAGACACATCCTGACGCTGTTCATGCGGTGGAGGAATATTTTATCAACGAAGATATGGATACTAATACCTTCACGAAAGATATGGTGGATGCATCCATACTGTTTTATACTATAGGAAAGTTTTGTATCGGTACCGAAGAATTTTTTAAAGAGATCGAAGGTCCCAAGGGAAAAACGAGAGAGGAAATTCTGGAACATATTTTATTAACGGTAGATGAAGATATACAAGAATATGCTGAAGATGAAACTACAAGCAATAGATATGCACTGCGATATTTTACCAAACTTTTGGAGAAGAAGAAAGGAATTTTACCAAAAGGAGTAACTAATGAAGATGTCTTGGCATACATCAAAGGATATATATACAAGGAAGACTAATCGGGTGAGATTTTTAGTTCCTTAGCTTCTGAAGCTACATAATGACCACTTGCGCCCGGGTACAGTGGTTTTTTTTACTGGTTGAAAAAAAGAATTGCTTTCGTATCTTCACAGTACTTTATCTACTATTTCATCCTATGAAAAAAATCTTCCTTATATTATCTATTCTGATGATGTTTATCTGATTCACTTCTGCTACTACAAGCTATATCACCAAGACACAAAACAATCATGCCTACAAGGTAATAAAAGTTACACTTGATGGAAAATCCAAGATCGTAGTATCTGTGGTAGACAATGGTATGCCTGCACAGTCATTACAGACTTTGATGCAAAACGTGGGATGATCTTCCGCAATCAATGGTGGATTTTTTTGTCCAGATGAACCAGCATATAGTTGATGTGTCGGTAATACGACTGATAATCTGAGGATAGCAAATGGATTATTATATTCCAAACGAGGAAAAGATGTCGCTGATTTTGATAGTGTATTTGGATTCGATAGTCAAGGAATACCAATGCCAATGGCACAAAAAGAGCCGAGGACACGAGTAGATGGGATGTGGCAAAATACTGCAGTCGATGCAATCTTCAATGGAATGATGATGCCGACCATAGTCAAATCAGGAGTAAATGTGACTTCATTAAATACAGGAATGCTTGCAGATCCTAAGCAAAGCAAAGCCGCACAAAAATCATTTATCTGTAGTACCCAAGATAAAAGTATCGTCTATATGGGTGTCGTGGAAAATATTACCTTCACGGGATTTGGTGATTACCTCATTACAACGTTCAAATGTTACAACGCAATTCAGTTAGACAATGGAGGAAGTAGAGCAATGATCTCAAGTGGAAAATATATCTTAGGTCCAGGAAGAAATATTATGGATGCCTTTGTTGTTGTCGAAGGAACGAATGTCGGTGCTATAGTATCAACAGGGTCAACGACTACGAATGTAGGCTTCACCTTGAGTAATGATGAATTACAAAAAGCGATAACTCGGATGTACAACGCAGGACTAACTAAATATGATACCAAACAAACATTCTTACCCAACAATACAATGACTAGGGAAGAAGCATCAAAATTCTTCGGAGTTTTCGCTAAAAATGAATTTCAAAAAATAGAAAACACAGACACTCCATGTAACTTCACTGACCTACTCAGTGCAGATCCAACATTGTCGGGCAACATTCAGACCGCATGTAAACTCGGTATATTCAAAGGTGCAGATGGTAAATTTATGCCAAAAAACACCCTAACAAACGCAGAAGCAATCACCGTACTTATGAGAGTAGTCGTAGGATCACTCCCTGAACCATCATGGTCATTTTCATTCAACTACATCATGAAAGCACAGGAAATAGGACTTATCGGAACCATCACTCCTGAAGCCAATATCACCAGAGGCGCAGCAGCTATTCTCCTTTATAAAGCAGCTATCTATAGAGAGACCTTGGAATAAAAAATTGAGAATTGAAAGTGGAAACGTGAAGAATTGAGAATTGAGAATGGAAAATTGAAACATGGAAATAAATCCCTACCCACTTGCAGGACCCTTCCCTTCATTGAAGGGACAATGTCTATTGGAGAACGGAAAATGGGAATTAAATAGTAAATATATCGCCATTATTAAATCACTAAAATAACATTCGCCAGATGCACGCCACGAGATAGTGATTAATGTGTAGATGAAGAATCAGATTGAAATGAGCCGAAATGGGGACCCGCCTAGGCGGGGTTTGAGGCGAGTTGGTAGAAAATTCATATATGAAATAGATGCACAGAGTTTTGCATCTGGCTAGAGTTTTTTCGTTAGTTTTTGGGGCGATGCCAAAAAGTAACCCAAGCGGAGCGTAAAATATTAAGCAGGAAATATAATTAAATTATTTTATTTTTTCCAATTTGCATGCGACACGTGTATATCCTCAGATGCAACGATGATACGCTATATACTGGTATCACCAATGATGTGGAGAAAAGAATAAACGCACACAATACTTCCAAAGCATGAGCGAGATATACCAAGAGCAGACGCCCAGTAACTTTGGTATGGAAAAAGAAAATGAAAGATAAAGTCACCGCGATGAAAGTAGAGTATGCAACCAAGAGATTATCGAGAGCAAAAAAAGAGGAGGTAATTATTGGAAAGGTAAAGGCGAAGAAAAAAAAGTGATTGTCAGAGACACCAAAAAAACCTAAAAGCAAAGCAAAGATAATAAAGGAAAAGAAATAAAAAAATCCCCCTTCGGGGATTTTTTCTATATATCTTTAATGATACTTTGGATGATAGATTTTGCTTTTTCTATGCTATCGATATCCACATATTCTTCGGCTTGGTGAGCAAGCTGTCGTGGTCATGGTCAGATGAGTAAACAGTCGCCACCAATAGTTTCTTTTATCAATTGTATATCGGAGTACCCAAAGGTAGCACCGTTTTCTACGATACCATATTTCTCATATTTTTCTGTTAGTCATGATTGTATGAGTGGATTATACCATATCTCCTTTTGGATTTCAATGAGCTCTATTCATTGTGTAGCAAAATAATAATTCATAAATATCTCAAATTCTTGATACGTAAAATCATTTCCTAATCTCAAAGAAAATTTTCCTTTGGCGACACAGGGGACGATATTATCTTGTCGGATGATTTTTCCGTCTTTATAGATTCATCAGCTCATACCTGCGAGATTGGTGAGTGATTGATATCATTGCTTGTCTTTGGTTTGCATAAATTTTTCGAGCGCATCCATAAAATGTACGTATTCTTCTATGGCATTTATGCCGAGATGTTTTCTTGCAGAGTGGACAGACTTTCCTTTGATTTCAAGATTGATAGCTGCTATTCCTCTAAATCATGTGAATATTTTAGTGTTCGTAGGCTCAGTAACGATAGTAAGTTTGGGCGCAATTTTGCCTTCGTAGGTTTCTACAAACTTTTTCATTCACAAAAAATTATATTCTTCATCCGCATAACATAAAACTCGAAATTGTATGTTATTTTTTATCATAAAATCTATCAACTGAATATTGATCGCTACACCGGCTTTCATATCGACAGCTCATCTTCCATACAATTTATTGCCTTCGATCTTTGGGATAAATTGTTCCTTGGAAAGTTCTGGTACGGTATCAACGTGTCCTGCAAGGATGATGTCAGGTTGATCAGTATTTTTAATAATCAGATTATATCTGTCGGTATCACCGATAGCTTGGTGTTCATAGATAAGGACATCGCCATACTGTTCTTTGACGTACTGTTCGATATATTGCATCGCTGCGTTTTCATTTTGTGTGGTATTGAAACCGATAAGTTTCATGGTGAGGTTAAGCATATTGTTGGAGTAAGACATGTAAAAGTTCATTACAATAGACGACATCATTGTCCAAAAGTTCTCATGGTACCTCAAGTACAGAAAGAATTTCTTTGGGTATGATATCTTTGGTATATTCATGTTGATCTAATTTTTTGTTATTTTTTTTGACGGCAGGTACGTTGGTTATCGCATACAGGGGGAGGTTCACACAATTATCTAACATTTTCTGTGTAAGGAAGTAACTTATGTTTTGCCCGCGATATTCGGGTTTCACAAATAACGATCACCATTCGTACAGTGTTATTCATCAATGTTCTACTGGCATAAGAAAAACACATCATATGGGTTCATTATTTTTTTTGATGATACAACATCAGTTTTTTGAATGAGAAAATAATTCTTCAGGTGTTTTTTCTAGCATGTGTTTCCCATGGAGTATATTCTCTTCTTGTATCCATCATGCTATAGTTTTGCATTCTTCAAGCGTGAGATGAGTGGTGTATTGGAAGGTATCTTCCATCAAAGGAAGTTGCTTAGGTGTTTTCATACGTACATATAATAAGAATAAAAAAAGGCTCTGCTGACGATTGTCAGAGAGCCATTAAGGTTTTTTTTGGGTACTCTAAAACAATCGCCTAATGATTTTAAGCTTCCTGAGTCTGATATGTAATTTTGCTAATGGTGGATTCATGGATAGTACATCATATAAAAAAAACCTCTGGAACGTTTCCAGAAGGCATATCGTAAGGTAATAGAGTGTTTTGGTTTACCTATTTGTGCTATCGGAAAAAGCTCCTGTGTGCTCACAGTGATGACATCTCCTAGCTGTAGTGAAGAGAGATAACATAGCTTCGATAACGAAATAAATCGTCCAAAATATAGAGATATCTTACAAAATTTCAATAGGTTTTTTTTGCTCATCTTGTTGAAAAAGCTCTCGGCATGTATATGCTAAGATATATTTATTTTTTCAGATGGACATAGTATGATCTTCACAGAATGGTATTCTAGATATCTTTATGAACTCTCTACCAAGATACATGCAGAAAAAGATGATGACGAGGATGATGACGACGATGATGAGGATGATGACGAAGATCCAGAAAATGATGAATTGCTGTTGATTAGATGGAAATATGGGAAGATAGAGAACGTGAAAAAATAGATCAGGATAAAATATACTTGATAAGTGAAATATTATATATATATGTGTGCGTTTTATATTTTTTTTATACAAGAAAAATGGGGGGATTGGCAGCGAAAAGAGTATTGGTGGTTGATGATAATATTCACAGTTGTATGTTAGCACAAAAATTTACAGAATATGTGGGAATAGCATCTCATAATATTACCGTAGTCATGAATTGAATTTCTGCAGTAGAGGAGGCGACAAAAAATAAATATGATATTATTATTATGGATGTCGGGATGCCAGGGATGGACGGTATTGCAGCATCTAAAGAGATAAAATCTCATTATAGTGAAAACAAACCCAAGATCATTGCCTATACGGCTGACTTATTGCCCAATACTCAAGTAGATATTGAGGCATTTGACGAAATCATATATAAACCCGCGGATAAAAAGAGGTTCTCTCAAACATTGTTTGCAGTCCTCAATGGGTAATATATATGCAAATAAAGAGATGAAATATGCAATAAAATAGGACACATCCTTTCTGTCAAAAATAAGATTGACAATAGGGTGGCGATACGTATAAAGACCGAAGGAGTCATAATTTTTTTTATTTTACCTAGCGAGAGAAGAAATGTTGCATATCAAGGAGTGTTCAGAAGATGAGCAAGCAAGCTACAAAGAGATACTCACCAAACGAAAAGATAATCCAGAAGCTATCTATTTTTTGAAATCGTTGGACGAGACGAATGACTCTTGTTTCTTAACCGGGAAAGCGGGCACGGGTAAGTCTACCTTGGTAAAGGATGTTATAGGCTTTTGTAAAGAGATAGATACATCACCGTTGATCTTATGATCTACAGGTATTTCAGCCCTCAATATCGGGGGCCAGACTATTCATTCATTTTTTTCTTTGGGTATAGACAATGTATTTCCCAAAGAGATCAAGCCATATCTCGTCGACAAAAAAAATAGAAAATATAAACTCAAAAAATCCAAGATACAGACGTTACTCAACGTACCCTTTATTATCATCGACGAAATCGGTATGGTCAACGCAAATACCATCGACTGTATCGACCTCTTGATGAAATATTATCTTGCCAAAGAGACGGGAGATGAGAGTTTGAGTAAACAACCATTCTGAGGTAAGCAGATGATATTTGTAGGTGATGTCTTCCAACTTCCACCGGTAAGTACTCAAGAACGAAGACAAAAATTCGGTCAGGAATATGCGAGCGAACGATTTTTCGACTCCAAGACTTTTCAAAAAAAACTTATCTACACGACGATAGAGCTCAAAAAAAATTATAGACAAGGGGATGATATAGTGTTTTGAGATATCCTTGATGCTATAAGAAACGAAACTATTTCCGAAGAACATATCATCAAACTCAATGGTCAAATAGGTAAAGCATCTGCAGATACTATTATGCTATCTACTCACAGAGGCAAGGTCGACGAAATAAATATCCAAAAAATTTCTCAGATTCCTGGAGAAGAATATCTCTACGAATGACGGACTGATGGATTTTTTCCTGACTCTATGAAGAAGACGGACGATATATTAAAACTCAAAAAATGAGCCAAAGTCATGATGGTGACCAACGATATTTTTGGCAAACGAATCAATGGATCTATGTGAATCATCAAAGATCTCGGAGAGGATTATGTCGAAGTAAATATAGACGGAGAGATTATTGCAGTGACCCAAGAAACATGGGCGAATAAAGAGATTACGGTTTCCGGTAGAGGTAAAATTACTGAAAATATTTTAGGGACCTACGATCAATTTCCGCTCAAACTAGCCTATGCTATAACCGTTCACAAATCACAAGGTATGACTTTTGATGCATGTAATCTAGATTTACACAATACATTTACCGGAGGACAGGCCTATACCGCATTGAGTAGATCCAAGACATTGGCTGGTATAACCTTACTCAACAAGATAGAGAGAAGACACTTATTTTTTCACCCTTCTATCAAACCATTTATCCAGACCGTACTTTCTACATCAACTACTCCACATCAATCACTCGCAGACTATCTCAACTATTTTGAATAATCTTTCCATCTTTCCACACTTCCATTTTTCCACCTTTCAATTGTTTAATTCTCCATACTCAATTCTCCAGCCTCTATATTCCATTTTAGTTGTATTGTACAGATGATTCACAGAATCCAAACAGCACCAAATACCTATGTAAACTTAGAGGTGAAACCATACAAATCGGAGCCTTCACTAATTATCTCCAAGAGTGCTGCAACAATAATTTTCAATCAATCAGAAACGAAATTACTCAATGATATCGTACAAGCCATCGATGCAACGAAGTATATACTCAAGGAATATGGAAGTCTCAAAAAGGGGACAGACCTATTTAAAATTTCCATTAGTGAATTTAGAGGGATCAAAAGCTTTCAGATAAGGCAATGGCTACAATCTCCTACCTACAGTGGATACGGTAAACTCGGTATCTCTTTACCCACCTACAAACTCAAAGAACTTCAAACTCACCTTATCACTATACTACAAGAATTTCAAAATTAGAATTGAAAGTTGAGAGTAAAAGTTAAAGATTGTTTTTTTATGTCGCCATTATTGAATCAGTGTGAAAAGGAGGTCGAGTAGGGGGACCTACCAACTGGATAGGTCGCTATCAGAATATGATCTAAGGTAATATGTGATATTGCCCTAATGGCGACGAGGGTTTTTTTGGTTTCTTTTTTCACCTGGGAGGAAAAAAGAAACGCCTAGCCGGCGAGGCGATAGAAGAAAAATTAAGTTTTAAAAAGTTATCAAAAGAAAAGGTAAGTCCAGCGAAGCATTTCACCCTCACTTGTATTCCTCTCACAGAAGCATAAAAACAAATAAAGATTTTTTTTATTCATTTACCTATGCATACATGAAAAAAAACATCGGCACAGCAGATCAGATGGTAAGAATACTTATCTTCATTATTTTGGTAGTACTGTACTTCACCAAGACGGTGACAGGTACTCTAGGTATCATATTGCTTGTGGTAGGAATCGTTTCATTGATCACTGCACTTACTCGTTTTTGTGGTCTCTACACATTATTAGGCATGACAACATGCCCAGTCAAAAAGACTAAATAACACAAAAAATTAGTAGATAACAAGAGCCCTACGGTCTATGCCGTACAGGGCTTTTTGTATAAAAAAGCATAGTGATTGACATTTAATGGGGAATGTGTATAAGAAAATCCAAACAAATAAATAAAGAAAATATGAACATTAATGTAGAATCACACAGGGGGGTAATTCTTTATCTCGGAAACAAATTGTTTAATTATTTAACAACTTTGCCAAAGGATATTCGTCCTGACAAAACACCGCGTACGGGAATAGAAATCTTCGTGAGAGTTTTGGGAACCAGGAATCAAGTTTCTTTCTCTGTTAGAAAACCATCCAAAGATGCAAAGATCTTTGCGATAGAAAAGTCAGTACGGACGGAATCACATGCCCACAAGACTTCGTTGGATAGTGAGGACGTAAAGAACATGAAGTTCGGAGGATGTGTAAGTTTTTATCTCGAGGATGAAGAACTTCACGTTTCCACTTCGGGTCTCACCGCAGAAGAAGATACCGTTGTGAGTATCATCATCTTAGCCAAGATTACCGGCGTATCGATTGATGAAATCATTGATGAGATTAAACGCGACGGAGGCAAATTGCCTGAGGAATTATTCAAACAAGGACATTACTTGGATGATTTACTCAACAGGTATCGTCACTAAAAACAGCCTGGTATCACCAGGAACACCCTCTCATATTGGAGGGTTTTTTTTATTGCAAAACAATCGTGCTTCTATAAAGTACTTTATATGTATTTATTTGTACTTCATGCCTGATGATGATCAAGTCGTATCGTTCACCCGAAGAGATTGCAGATGTCTTCTGAATTACCTTACCAATCGTCAGAAAGATAATCAAGAAACACAAGGTGGATACATTTACCAGCAAGGGGATTAAAGTACATATCAAAGACTTTTATACAGCATATACCAGATACTACAATCCATCGCTTTTTCAAACACAAAAAGTAACGGACAAAAAAAATCCTAAAGATATCTCAGATATTTTTCAACAACTTTTCGGAAAAGCATATACGATTAACCAATAAAAAAACCTCGCAGAATTGCGAGGGTTTTTTTTATTCGTGATGTTCATTGTCTTGAAATCTTTGTGCTGCAGTAAGAACTTCTTCTTGTGCTTCAAGGACACTTCCAAATCCATGTACCTCAACCATATCGTATTTATCATGTTCAAGGAGTTTTATTTCTTTGAAGAACATCAGCATCTCTTTTTTCATATGTTGTCCGAGATCATCGATATGATTTATTTCATCTCGTCTAGGATCTATTTTACTAATAGGGACAGCGATGATTTTGGGATCTTCACCTGCATTATCCGTAGTATAGAGGATACCGATAGGTCTTGCTTGGACGATACATCATGGAAATGTGGGATTGGTTACCAAGAGGAATACATCACAAGGATCTCAATCTTTTGATAAAGTCTGGGGGATGAATCCATAATCACAAGGATAGTACATACTGTGATGGATGACGCGATCAAGTTTAAAGCATCAGCGATCTTCATCATATTCATATTTATTGTTGGATCATTTGGGAATATCTACGACGACGTTGATAACTCATTTTTTTTGATCAACAAATGGTTCAATATCTCTGCCTAAATGCATAGTGTTGTATGACAAAAAAATAAAAAATTAGTGTGGTATATGTAGAGATGTTGTCCACAAAAGCAAGTACAAGAAAAAAACTTCTCACAGACCACATACTTCATGTCTTGAATTTTTTCATGAATTTATTACAATTCATCTGGTTGCCAACAAATATACGGAATGAGATGCTCACCAATTTTAGCATCTTTTTTTTGTAGTATGGCGAAAAAGCACCCCACCCGACCTCCCCTTAGGGGAGGCAAACAACCCCACCTATCGCCTGTCGGCGAATACCTCCCCTGTCAGGGAGGAACGTCAGGGGCTCAGCTGATAAGTAAAAAAACTAAATGTTCCCCTGATAGGGGGAATCCCCGCCAGGGCGGGAAGGGGGTTGTTTATATAAACTATAATTCCAATTTAACAAAATATGCGAGAGAAAATAGAATCTTTCCTACAAGAGTTGAATGACTTTTTTGGCATTTGCTTCTAAAAGAGAAGAGATTTTTCTGATACAAATTTAGAAGACAAAAAGCTGTCTGACCATTCATATTGGATTTCTATTGTTCACAGCTATTACTGTGAATAGAGCTAGATGGGTGATATCATAATGATAGAGTCGATTACGATAGATATAGAGATTCGGAAATATCCAAAAAATGAATACTCGTCATCAGATTTAAAAACGAAGATATAGAAAGAAATCTGTCATGAGTGGTGAATGAATTAGAAGAAATTATTACAACAAGAAAAGATTTTTTATATAGTTAGTTATCATATCATGATCCAAAAAATCAAGACGTACGCCAACGTAGGACTCGAATGACATGAGATTATCATTGAAGCAGATTCGAGTAAATCGTTGCCCACGATAGAAATTGTTGGACTACCGGATGCCGCGATCAAAGAGTCCAAAGAACGCCTGAGAGGTACCTTTCGTAATGCTGGCATCCAGCTTCCCAATAGAAAAATTGTGTTAAATCTTTCGCCTTCGGATATCAAAAAAGTTGGGACAAGTTTTGACTTGCCGATGGCGGTAGCAATATTATTTTTGATATTCGAAGATAAAATAAAAATCCCACAGAAAGAATTTCTTTACTTCGGAGAATTGTGATTAGACGGAAATGTAAAACGTGTAAATGGACTTTTGCCCTCAGTAATAAGCGCTATGCATCATGGCTACAAACATTTTTTCGTGCCGGAAGAAAATGTCTATGAATTGGAATATGTCCCAGGGATAGAGATATATCCGATAGGAAAGTTTGATCAGATGATAGAATATTTTTTAGAAGGAAAAGAATTATGTGGTATCAATCAAGCAAAAAATATTGAAAATTTGTATGAGCAAACCAATACGCATGAAGTAGATTTCGCTCAGATCAAAGGACAGTTGATAGCAAAGAGGGCACTAGCGATTGCAGCTGCAGGACTCCACAATGTCCTCATGGTCGGTGCACCGTGAAGTGGAAAAACATTGCTGAGCAAAGCCATGTCGAGCATCTTGCCGCCACTAGGGTTCGAAGAAATTCTCGAGGTCTCACAGATATATTCACTCGTTGGTAAACTTTCAAAAGATATTCCATTAATTATCAAGAGACCATTTCGTCAGGTTCACCATACAGCTTCCAAGATTTCTATTGTGGGAGGAGGATCACAATTGACGCCGGGTGAAGTTAGTTTAGCGCACAAGTGAATTTTGTTTTTCGATGAAGTAACAGAGTTTCCGCGCGAAGTGTTAGAGGTATTGCGTCAACCACTTGAAGATAGATATGTTGTGATTTCGCGCGTCGCAGGCACGATTCAATATCCAGCAAATTTTATGTTTGTCGGTGCAATGAATCCGTGCAAGTGTGGATATTACAAAGATTCCGAAAAATATTGCTCGTGTTCACTCATAGATATCAAGCGTTATCAAAGCAAAATTTCGTGACCCTTATTGGATCGTATCGATATGATTTTGGAAATACCACGCGAAGACATAGATAAAATTTTAAATAATATCATCGAAGAAAATTCAGGTAGTATAAAAGAAAAGGTTGTCAACGCACGGAAGATTCAACAACAAAGATTCATCTGATTTTCTATCACATCCAATTCACAGATCACCGCAAAATATATCAGTGAATTGATTCCATTAACGGACGATTGTAAACATTTTCTCTCCGAGGCATCAAAGAAATTAACCTTGTCGACTAGAGTCGTACATCGCACCATGAAATTAGCAAGGACAATAGCTGATATGCAATGACAAGAATGTGTTAGCATCAATCACTTAGCAGAAGCACTGCAATATAGAAGCAAGACGATGTTTGTAGAAGCAGAGTAGTAACGCCCGGGCACTAATAATACAACAAAAAAAAGGCGCCGTGACAACGGCGCCTTCAATAGAATAACATTGGTAAAGTACTTAGGAACTACTGAGTCTTCTTCCGGCTTGTGATGTTTTGGTGCGTTCCTGTTCGATCTGCACTTTCGTGTCCAACGATTTTTTACGCACGTCACAGCCCAATTTCCAGATTTCTACGAGTCCTTTTACGATAACTCTGACCACCAAGATGATCAAGAGTGTTATGCAGATTGCTATAGCGATAACAATGACGCTAAACAATCCGTGCTCCACAGTCCCACCAGAAAACTGGGGGAGCTGTGAAAGCTGGGTGATTTTTTGGATAATAGTTTCAAACATAGTCTGTTGTGTTTACGTGATTTACATAAGGTTTTGTACAAGTGTTGCCACTTTTGTTTTGAATTCATCACCCTCCAGCCTTTCCACAAATTCGCTTGTAACGTCATCGTGATCGAAGCTGCATTGGTGGTCAGAAGGATCAATCAACGAAAGCGTAATCTTGATAACAATATCATCGGATAGGTCACTAACGTCACCTTGCTCTTCATCTTCCGTCATTTTGTCAGAGAGTGAAGTGGTGAGTAATTCAACCTTCTTCCGAAATTTTTTGTCATCGATACGATTGTTGTATGCTTCGTTAATCGTTCCATTGTCGCCAATGAGGAATTGTTTGATAACGAATTCATCGGGGAGTTTATCCACGATATTAGCATCGAAATCTTCTCTTCCCATGAGCGCGTCAAGTTCATCTGTGAATCCTCGTGCGATGATAGCTGCCACCTCTTCCTGGGTGATGTTCTCCCAACGGCCGATGGCGTCATCCATATTCTTGGACTCACAAAGCTTCGCAAATGCAAGTTGTCGCAGATATTTATCATCTTTCATCTGACTCTCAATGAGCGTGATGATGTCATAATCAGCATCATTATAGAACATAATTTTCTCTTCAGGATATTCCTGGTTGGTGAGTGAACAAGTAGCAACTTCATCAGAAGTATTTGGTTTCATACGGAATCCAAGCAATTCATAAGGGGAAAGTTCATTGATAATAGCAATAAACGCGCCGCTGTTGTTGAACTCATAATAGTTTTCAACATTGCTTGATGCAGATTCGTAGAGGAGTTGGAGTCGGATTTTGATAGCCACTTCATCAGGAAGATCACCGATAATATCGTCAGCATCGCTTCTTTCGAGTAATGCTTCTATATCTTCGGCATTGTTGCGTTCCATGATGTTAGTGACTTCATAATCTTTTACATTGTCGAGTGCTTCGATGATATCTTTGATATACCGAGCTTTAGCTACTTTAGCAAAAGCAGGTTTTCTGATGGCATCATCATCACTGGCATGATCTTCGATCAGATTGATGATATCATGATCGCCGGTAGCATAGTAGGGGATATCTTCTTTTCCATCCTCTGTGAGATAACCTTCGGGCTCTTCATCGTCAGAGATTTTATTCATACGATGTCCAGTCAATTCATCCGGGGTCAGTTCTTCGAAAAGTTCTAACCATACGGTATGATCTACTGTATCGAAATCGAAATTCTCATGGATGTAGTCGCTGTATTCTGATGGTATCACACCGAGCACTACCTTGATGGCATACTTAGGTGGAAGATAATCCACGATAGTATCACTATCACTGCGTTCAAGGAGTTTATCCATCTCCTGGGTATTCCCACGTCCAAAGATTTTTTGAACTTCTTCTTTGGAGATATCATCCAGGCGTCCGATGGTTTCTACTATATCACAAGGACCTGCAAAAACGGTATCGAAAGCATAGGTGCGGAGAGCGTTGTCGTTCGGGAATTGTTGTTCTGCTACATAGACGATATCGGTATTGATATCTTCATAATAGGGGATACTTTCCTGAGTGAGTGCGTTTTCCAAGATACCATCCTGTTCTTCATGTTGTCCATTGGGTCGTATACGATAGCCTAAGCGTTCGTATGGATCCATTTGACTGATGAGTTTTCTGAACATATCTGAAGTACAATAAGGCAATTCCAGTAAGCGCAGTTTATTGGTTTTGAGGAGAGTATCGAACATAGTATTTGACATAGTCCAACCGCGGGATACACAGGTATTCATCAATCGATTTTGAAGCCGTTCTGTGCCATGGTCAAGAATATCGACTATTTCCTTATCGGAAAGAGTGAATGAGTCGATTTTTTGTTTGATGTCCCAGACAGTGGCATTCATGCCAAATACAGGACATATGATTCGTTCACAGAGGTATTGGGATTCATTTGCATTTATCCGTAAACTTATCGAATAGTGTACATCATCCACATCCAGAATCGTTGTTTCCGTTGATGTACGGAATGTTTCAATCTGCGCATCCAAAGCTTGTCTTCTTTCAGCTTCTTTGTTGGATACAGAGACGGTCTGTTGTTTAGATGGTGTAGGGGGTGATGCCCGTTGTTTAGGCACATATGGTTCCTCAGTATAGTGAGTATCTCCGGGTGTGACACCAAGATTATTGCTTTGCATCCGCTGTCTTACCGGAAATTGTGTATTCTGCGTACTATTCGCTTTGATCATCTTGAGATGAACAAACAACCAAATAGCAGCCACCAAAATCATAACGATACCGATGGCTTGGAGGATGACCGTATTTTTCGGGTCAGGATCAGGAATGCAAAACACTATGACTCCTAATATGACCAGAAGCATTTCAAACCAGAATTTTTTCATACTTTTGTTATTTTGTTTTTTTAATGGTATATTAATGATGTAATATACTGACAACTGTCAGGATACGCTCGAGGTCATAAAAGGATGATATATTGTTTGTCCTTTTGTAGTATCTCGATTAAAAAAAAGGAGGCTCTCATATACGAGAGCCTCCAAATAGAGTACGGCTCTGAGCCGTTAGGAAGTTTACTTCTTTTCTTCTTCAGTTGTAGCCTTAGCAGCAAGCTGTTTCAGTTCAGTGAAGGGTTTACCGGTAAGTTTTTCAAGCATTGCGATGCCCAAGAAGCTCTCAACGGTAGAACCACCGCCTTCGCCACCACCTACGATGATGTTGTCCGGAATCAGTTTCAGGTTGCCCTTAACGATTTCTTCGATCATCTTTAATTTGGCATAATCAGCACCCATGGATTCGATATTCAGTTTGTTGGTTTCAGCCTGAGCCTTACCTTTCTTCAGAATAATTTCAGCTTCCTTGGTACCGATAACATCAATCTTTTCGGCTTCAGCACCAGCTTTAACCTTTGTGGCTTTAGCTTCTGCATTTGCCATGGTTTCGATGTTTGTAGCATCCACATTGACTTTAATCTTTGTGGATTCAGCAAGACCGGTTGCTTCCTTAATTTTGGAATCAGCGAAGTTTTTGCTTATTTCAACGCCCCTTTCAGACTTAACAACCTCAGGTTGCATATCTGCTTGAGCAGTGGAATTTGCAAGAGTCTTACGCTCATCCTGAGCTTCGCGCTGGGTCTTGTAGGTTTCTTTTTCCTGTTTAGCAATCTGCCTGTCAGTAACCGTTTTGGTCAGTTCTTCCGGTAATACAACATCAGCAATCATTGTGTCTTTCGACTCAATGTGATGTACTTTAAGTACTTCCTGAATATGCAGTTTCGCTTTCTGTTGTAATTCTGCACGTTGGGTATAGAGCTCAAGAGCCTGTACTGCCTGTGCGGCGTTACGGAAATGCGAACTGATTGCTGGTTCCAAAACCTGGGAGATCATGTTGGTTACCGAACCTAAGTTGGCCACCACCTTTGGTGCGTCTGCCATGGCAATGTGTATGATGACGCGAACGTCCATATTCACATTGAATGCATCAGCAGTTCTCAGGGTAATAGTCTTCAGGTTGGCATCAAATTTATGCGCACTGGATTCGTCATTTGCCCAGCTGAGGAGTATCTGCGTGGTAGGAACGATGTCCACCTTACAGATTTCCAGGTTGAGTGCATGTCGTCCAGGGCCCAGAGGATCTTTCCAGATACCTTTTTTGCCGTTTTCAACGATCTTGGCGTTAACAGTGCTTTCTGATGTATCTTCACCCTCATCACCAACGAAACCTGTGACAACGGCACATTCTCCGATTTCTACCTCCACCATTTTCTGATGTTTTACTGAGGCAAACCATGGGTTAAGTGCATAAGATCCTGCTCGGAGTACGGGAATCTGTAAACCTTTTTGTCCACCTGCTTTCAAGAAAGCGTCAGCATCCTGAAAATTTTGATGAACATCCAGACCAACTTCTTCCGCAGCGATTTTGCTTGGGTCAACGATCGGCTTTCCTTCAAGGATAGTAACAATACCGACTTCGTCTGAAGCGATATCTGTCATTGGTTGAGGATCACTGATGAGAAACAACATCTTGTTGATACGGTAAGTACCCGACATGAGATGTTGGATTTGACGACCCTTTTTGCCGCCATTTTTCAGGAATGCCTCCCCTATTTCATAGTTGGAGTGTCCTTCAATTTTGTCACCGAGCAATCTGCCATCAGGGATCTGCGCGCCGTCCATAGCAGTTACCATACAAATGGATCCTCCGGGTACAACAGTTACGGGTGAATAATTGATTCTGAACATATAGGTATTGATACGATTAATACCCGGAGTCAGAATCTCCACCTGTGGTCCCTGCTGGCCACCGTTTTTGAGGAATTTTACACCGTCTTTGAAGAGGTCGCATTCGACCGATTTGGCCATGATCTTACCCGGCTCAATCGATGCTCCTGCAATAGCTTCAACGGTGGCTACCTGGTTTTGTTGAACAAATGGTGCCTTCACTACGCGAACCTCAAAGAGGTGCGGGTTGATTCTCGTTTCTCCCGGAGGGATAACAACAATCTGAGGTCCTTTTTGTCCACCATTTCGCAGGAAGGCTTCTCCATCCTGAAAGATGCTACATTCAACATGGGCTGCCATAAACTCGCCTTGTGGAATCGGGATACCGGTAATTGCGGTAACTAAACCCATTTCATCATCTGCGATGACCAGGTATTTTGACTTTTTGGCCACCTGTAGGAAAGGGATAAGGAAGTGTAATCCTGAACCAAGAATTTTGGCCTGGATACCGACTTCACCCGAAAGGGCTACCGTACGTCCGTCTTTCATTTCTTTTCCGAGATAACGTACTTCAATCGTGGCGATTTCATCGGCACCGACATTTACCCAGAACTTGGTAAGAATAAACAATCCGATTGGGATTGTCAAAATCCACCAGTAACTTAAAATCATTAATAATGTTTCCATACTTTTACTGTTTAATTTTTATGTATTATTTTTGTTTGTGACATTTACTACTACGGTTTGTCAACACCGCAATAGGAGAAACTGTTGGTAGTCTTGGTCAGTCTATCGAATACCTCAAATGATTTTTATTGGCAAATCACTATAGCCATACCTTGTGTTAAGGGCCATTATTCATCATACGTCTGTTTTTCATACTTTTTTTGTTGTGTTGTTTTGTATTTGTTGTGGGTTTTATATATAAAAGAAAAACAAAGTCAAGTAATAATTATTAAATATGTGGTTTTGTGTTGTGGACTTAGAACAACAAATAGGTATAATATATTTTGTGATATTTGATATTGAAAAAACATAGACAAAGACTATACTTTCCGCATACCTGTTTTTACTACGTTCCTTTTTGTTATGAAAAAACTTGCGCTGATTATCCTCGACGGATTTTGAATAAACAATACAACTCCTAAACATAATGGAATCATCCAAGCACATTCTCCTATATTCAAAAAACTTTTTTCTGAATCATATGCAGCCTTAGATGCTTGTGAAAAAGCAGTTGGTTTACCTATAGGTCAGATGGGAAATTCTGAAGTAGGACACATGACCATCGGTTCGGGAAGAGTCATTAAACAAAATTTAGTCGAGATAGATGATATGTTAGATGATGGTAGTTTTGCAAAATTACCAGAATTTAAAGCAGGGATAGCTCATTGCAAAGAAAATGATTCTACCTTACATTTGATTCAGTTATTTTGACCAGGTGGTGTCCATGCGATGGATTCTCATTTGAAAAAAATAATCAAGATAATCCCCAAAGAAATAAATGTTTCTTTACATCTTTTTGGAGATGGAAGAGATCTTGCACCAAATAGTATGTTAGACCTTATGAAAGATTTTGAGAAATTTATTACCAAGTTCCCCAACGTCAAGATTTCAAGTTTAGCGTGAAGATATTATGGTATGGATAGAGACAATAACCGAGAAAGAGTTCAGAAGTCATATGATGAAATTATGTTTGGTCAATTACAGACAAGTGATACACCAAGTGAATATATTGCGAAACAATACGAACAATTGATCACCGATGAATTTATCAAACCCGTGAGTTTTACACGATGAGATCAGATAGAAAGTGATGATGCAATTTTTCATCTCAACTTCAGATCTGATAGAGCAAGACAGATGGCCCAAGCAATCATGGTATCTATCAACAAAAAAAATGCTGAAGAATATCCTACACGAGACAGACATTTTTTAATCAAGAGACTCAGTAATATCTATTTTGCAACGATGACAAAATTGTACAAAGAATACGAATGACCAACATTTATCAAAGAGATTACGCTTAAAAATACATTACCTGAAGTGATTTCACATAAGGAGCTTCGTCAATTGCATCTTGCGGAAACTGAGAAATTTGCTCACGTCACGAAATTCTTTAATGGTGATAGACAAATAGTATTTGATGGAGAAAAAGATATTCTCGTACCTTCACATAAAGTAGCAACGTATGATTTGGATCCTGAGATGTCTGCACAAGAAATCTATGATCAATTTGTCGCTCATGCAAAAGATTTTGATTTCATAGTCGTAAATTT
>CAJBLF010000019.1 GCA_903953935.1 uncultured bacterium | reverse complement strand
CCTGTTTCAGCCAAACTTAAAACAGATTCTGCAGTTTCTCTATCACGTATTTCTCCTACGAAAATAATGTTTGGATCCTCACGCATTGCCGATCTCAA
The DNA here is from genome assembly GCA_903953935.1 of uncultured bacterium. Taxonomy (GTDB): domain Bacteria; phylum Patescibacteriota; class Gracilibacteria; order Absconditabacterales; family Absconditicoccaceae; genus CAJBLF01. Next base: position 5,625 of record CAJBLF010000019.1, on the reverse strand, counting down.
AGCATTAGAGAAAGATCGTGTATCATGTCAGATTTCTCTTTGTGAGACAATACATTTTTTAGGTTCAAAAATGAATTCAATAGGATCTTCTATAGTGATAAGGTTTTCACTTCTTGTCGCATTAAGATGATCAATCATAGCAACCAATGAAGTTGATTTTCCAGATCATGTAGGACCAGTTACTAGGTATAATCATTTTTTTGCTGATAGAATATTTTTTTTGATGCTCTCTGCTATATCAGAGAATATAAGCTCCTCTATTTTTTTTGATACAGCATTAATTTTTCTCATTACAATACCAATTCTTCCTGTTTTAAAGAAAGCATTGACCCTATATGGTACACCACTTTTTGATACATAGGCAAAATCAGCCTCTTTATCTCCCAAAAATTTATCGAATCTCTGTGGGTTTCACTGAAAAAGTTGTCTAAGTACAATTTCGAGGGATTCATTACTTAATTTTCCCGCACTTTCTTCTCTAACAATTTCTCCGTTAATTCTATATGCAATACTCTCTCCTCATGAAAGATGAAGATCAGAAATATTGGCATTTTTTTCTATCAGAGTTAGGATTTGTTCTATATCGAACGAGCTTGCCATAATTGTTGAGTAAATAATTAAATAGATGTATCATACATGATTCACAATACACTACCTACGGGATATAATTTTTCATTATGAATTATATCTTGATGGTATCGTCTATTGATGAATAGCGTAGATAAGATAATTGTACTCAGAAATACAAATTTTGCAAATTTTGGAGTCGTCAAAAACAAAAAGATTTGACTTTTTATGATTTTATCACATAGGAATTTCGAAACAATTCCTATTCAGCAAAGCTGGATAAAAACGACGTTGAACTTCTTTGGAAGTTCCGGCGTCTTATTTTATGAATATCTCCACATGAAGACACTATTGTTTTAGTTCTTAAGTGGTTTTTAAAAATTACTAAGAGATGGATCATTTTGGCTTGATGTTGACCAAAAATATACTATACCTTACAGGGTATATAAGAAAAAAAGAAAAAGCCCTAGGGTCATTTTCTATCACATAGGAATTTTAAACCAATTCCTATTCAGCTTCGCTGGATGAAAACGACGTTACCCCGAATGGTCGGAGTCGGCGTCTTATTTTATTTTATCAGAATAAGGTATGTTTTTGAAGAAAAAAAGATTCAGAAACAAGACGATAGGAGAATTAAATAATTATACCACACATAAACCGTTTTCGGGATTTGCTGGAGTAGTAAAATTATTTATTATTCTTGCATGTGTCTTCTTGGTATTTTTTGTAGGAAAATATGTTATACAGTGAGCACAAATAGTGGGATGATATATCAGTAAATGAACAGTCAATATCGTGTCAAAAACTATGGGTGACGACATGATCAAAGACGAATTATGAAACATAAATGTCATGATTGTCGGTTTTGGATGACAAGGTCATGCAGGAGGATATCTTGCAGATTCTATTATGGTAGCGTCATTTAATCCAAAATTGTCTGCAGTTACTATGCTTTCTGTACCCAGAGACCTCTATGTATACAACAAAGAAAAAAACACCATAGGGAGGGTTAATGCATTATTTTCTAGTTCTCTAGGAAGAAAGGTTGTTTTTTATTCATGAGCTAAGGTACTTTCAGACAAGTTAGAGGATATTATGGGAATAAAAATACCTTATTATGCATTGATAGATTTTGAATGATTTAAAAATATTATAGATACACTTGGTGGTATCACTATAGATGTACCAGAATCTTTTACAGACTCGACATATCCAAAAAACGAACTACAAATTATGACGGTACATTTTGATACGTGAATGCAGCTTATGAGCTGAGAAAGAGCTTTAATGTATGCAAGATCTAGACATTCAACATCAGATTTTGCCAGATCATTGAGACAGCAATTAATCGTGAAATGAGTAATGAATAAGCTCGTAGAAAATGGATTGGGTAATGTAAATAAACTTAAGTCACTCTATAGTGACTATACAAAAATGGTAACGACAAATATTTCTCTCAAAGAAATGCTTGGTATGGTAAAATATGCGTATAATCTCAATAATATATTTTCATTTTGATATACAACAGAGTGCTCAACTATTCTTTATAGGCTTTCTTATCCTGGATGTTTTCTTTATACTCCACCAAGAGAATTGTTTGATGGAGCATCTGCAATCATTCCTATTGGGGGATCTGCATGAGAAATATGATTCTATGACTATACCAAAAATTTCGCATTTTTTGTAGCTCACAACCAGGAATATCTCATAGAAAATCAGAAGATAACTATACTCAATGGTATAGACAAAAACTTTGCCAAGGCGACCATTAAAAAATCCGAATGATTTGCCAACCAACTTGCTATAAAATTAAAAAAATATGCATTTACCATTAGCGATGTAAAGAATTTTTCTCAAACAAAAACATGAACGATTGTGTATGTTTTGGGTACGGGAGAGTATAAAAACACCATCAAAACACTCAAATATTTCATCAATATTGATGAGGTGATTGTGGAAACTGATCCCCTCTTAAGCCAAGAATATACTGGCGCAGATCTATTGCTTGTCATGGGAAATAGTTATATCACACAATTAGCAACCAAACCATTTAGTTATTACAAATAATTCTTTTAAGGTAATACTCCTCATTCTCAATTTTCCATTCCCATTTTATTCTATTATCACCCATCATGTTTGATCAAGTCATCAAAAAAAAAGAGGATATTGTCGAATATATGAAAAAATTACTGATACCGGTAGAAGATATTCAGGATGAGGAACTTATGTTGCTTGCATTTGTACATAAATCATATGCTGCTGATTATAAGGATCTATATACCCACAACGAGAGATTGGAGTTTGTTGGTGATGGTATCTTGGGTGCGGTGATAAACAAACTACTCTTTATTAATCATAGGAATATGGCTGAGTCAGAACTCACCCTCTATAAGATAGCCTTAGTTAGAGAAGAAATACTCGCAGAGATAGCAAAGGATATTCATCTCAATGAAATGGTATTTATTAGTAAATGAGAGGAAAAAACTCAAGGAAGACAAAAAGATTCTATTCTTTCTGACGCTTTGGAAGCATTGATTGGATATATATATATAGATCTCGGTATCGACGCGACAGAACAATTCATTCAAAAATATGTATATACCAAATTGACACAAATAGAAAAGAATCCCGTCAAAAGCTATAAGACTATGATCCAAGAAATAGTACAGAAAGAGCATAAAATAGTGCCTGAGTATAAAGATATAGAATATGTAATTGATGAAAAAGGAAATGTAACAGAATATAAGTCAGAAATCTATGTTGTAGGCGAAAAGATTGGCGAATGATTTGGATCAAATAAGAAAAAAGCCCAAGAGGAAGCAGCAAAAAAATGTTATGATTCTTTAGCACATTCGGGTGCGAGAGCAACTAAGTAGCTTTACACCTGAAAAAACAAAAGTAAGCACCCGGGTGCGATAGTTGTTTTAGCTCTTGAAAAAACATCACAAAAACATACAGTTTTCAACGTTTTTTACCTATATAATCGAAGTATCAATGAAAGCACCGTTTTCTATTATCAAAAGATCATACACGCGAGTAGGCATAGGGGTCGTAGTATTGATTGTTGCATTATTTTTGTTTTTTTCCAATGCAAGATTTTCTGAAGAATTCACCTGATGAGTAAAGATAACTATAGCAGGTACCCTTGATGAAACCGCAGTAAAAAGCGATATAGTCACGTTTTTTAAAGACAAAGGATATCCAGGAAGCGAAATAGCGATACAATTAGAACAAGGTACGACTAAACTATCCTTGAGAACACAAGTGGAAACAGATGAAAAGGTGGCTATCTTATCAAAAGATATTCAATCTTTATTAATTGATAAGGGGTATATACAAAGCACTAATGAGGTAATAGAACAATCAGTAACCTGACCAAGTGTCTGAGCATATATGCAAAAATCAGCAAAGAATGCGTTGGTTGTAGGAATCATCTTGATGGCTATTTATATGATGTTTTCGTTTGCGGGAATTAGGAAAGAAATTTCACCAAGCATATTGGCTGCCGTAGTTGTCGGTACCATGATATTTGATGTAGCAGTACCTGCATGAGCATATGGAGTTTGGATGATGTTAGATAAAACAATGGCAGTAAATACGGTATTTATCATTGCGGTACTTACAAATATGTGATATAGTATCAACGATACCATTATCATCTTTGACAGAATAAGAGAAAATATAAAAAATAAGGCAGGTCAAAAATGAATATTATTTGGTAAGATATTTGAAGATAGTCTTTGGCAGACAATGAGAAGATCTTTGGGTACGGTCTTCGCTGTATTTGTTGTGATAGTTGCTATGTTTATCCTTTGAACATGAGCCATAAGAGAGTTTGCCTTTACTATTTGAATGTGAATAATATTTGGTTCATACTCCTCTATTTTCATTTCAGCACCACTCACCTACATATTGTTGGGTAAATACCGCAAAGAAAGAAAAGAAATGTTAGCACAGAAATAACTATCATAGTAAAATAAATAGTAATTTGGACTTCTCCTGTAGGTGGCAGAACATGGTAGACCAAAAAAAGCATATGAAGTTGATTACATTTATTCGTTTATAGGGTTTCTTTTGGATATACTTTCCAAGATTATATGTTACCACAATGATGATTTTTTTGTAATGTGGAAACCTAGAGCTCTGCCTACTACATTTGGCAAAGAGCAATGTTTTTTGGATATATTATTGGGTGAGAAACCAAGTCAGGATATTGTTTTTTCTATACCAGATTTTCTTTCTCCCTACATAGATCTTCCTGATTTTGTACCCCAAACACTCGATCAGGCATCTATAGATCGTCAAATGACTATCTTTGGAAAAGAAGGAGAATTGGGATTGCTCAATAGGCTAGATAATGAGACTGCTGGGTTTCTTTATTTTGCCAAGACAAACGAATCAGCTGACAGATATAGACAACTCCAGGGAGAAGGTAAAATAAATAAATGGTATATAGCCCAGATTCAGTGAACACCCAAAGAATCTGCATTTGAAATACATATGCCAATCATGCATCACAAACATAAAATTGATAGGATGGTATTTGTTCGTACACCCCAAGATCAAAACAAATGAAGAAGCAAACTTCATGATGCCACCACTATTATTAAAGTACTCAGCACAGACAAGGATACAGACATCAGCACGCTTCTTGTAGGAATATATAAATGAGTAAGACACCAAATTAGGGTACATTTAGCGGGTATAGGGTATCCAGTAGTGGGAGATACTCTTTATGGTAAAGACATCAAAGAAGGAAAACTTTGCCTATGGAGTGTGTGATTTCAAATAAATGACTAAATAGTCTTTGGTAAATATTAGAGAATAAATTTCCTCTATAACAACGCCAGATGCATGCCACGGGATAGTAATATTACCGAAGATGAAATAATGAATTATAACGAACCGAAATGGGGACCCGCCTAGGCGGGGTTTGAGGTGAGTTGGTAGTAAATTCATATATGAAATAGATATTCAGAGTATTGCATCTGGCTAGAGTTTTTTCGTTACTTTTTGGGGCAATGCCAAAAAGTAACCCCAGCGGAGCGTTTAAATATT
>CAJBLF010000018.1 GCA_903953935.1 uncultured bacterium | reverse complement strand
TGAGTTCCTAATAAATTATTCATATATTGGTTGAGTTTATTCTCAATCCAACGAATAGATAATTGACCTGCCGTAGTAACACCAAGTGCCATACGCAAATCATAAAATCTAAAATACTGTGAGCCCATGGCACCATAAGCAGAGTTAAAGTGACACCTTTTTCGCAAGTTGCAAATTATCGTATTTTGCAACTCTCCTAGTCAATTCTTGTTTATATTCTAATAATTCTGAATCTGTCATTTCACTTAATAATTTCAAAACATTGTCCTTTCGTTTCACTTATTTCTTTATCTGTAAATCTTACTATATCATAACCACCGGTCTTAGCTTGTTGTTCAAAAAGTAAATCTTTTTCTTTTTGTTTTGGTCTGTTATGCCAATACAATCCATCCAATTCAACTATAATTCTATCTCTAACTAAAAAGTCATATCTGTGGCCATCAGGTACTATCTGAAAAGGTCTTTTATATGGTATATTATTATTTTCACAATAGGATAGAAAAGACTTTTCTATCCAGGTAAATGAATAATTATTACCTTTTCTAAATACTCCGGTTAATCCTAAATTAGCGTTTGTTCTATGTTTTTCTCTAACCTCTGGTTTTTTATTATACATCAAAGCAACAGATTCAGATTTATTCCGTGTTTTTATACCCAATTTTTTCATGCGATATAAAACACCAGATGGACTAACATTGAACATTTTAGCAATTTCATATAAATCTTTTTTTTCAACACTATATAATTGAAATAAAGTTTCAGAATTTAATTTATGATTTTTATCATAATCGTCTAACATTTGTTTATGTGTCCGGCTCTTTCCAATTTTTTTAGTGGAAACATAATCAGATAAACCATTTCTTTGTATACAGTTGTATATACCACTATAACTATATTTTACCAATTTCTTCTGAATTTCATTCACACTATATCCATCCTTTAACATACTTTCTATTTCGTATAATTTAGATTCAATTTCTTTTGTTATAACACTAAATTGGTTAGACATATATTATCCTTTTTTTAGACTATGCTCTATTTAGTATTATTTTTCTTGCAATCCTCTTTTTTCCATCTCCGACAACACATTCTCATATTCTTGTTTAGCTTTGAGCATCAACTTCTTAAACTTCTTTCTATCTTCATACTGGTCTTCAAGCATCTTAGGTAGAAAACCTTGTTTATCGGTACGAAAGAATTGTCCATTGGGTGTCATTGTTACATTGGTCAATTTATCCAAATTTACTTGTTTGGCCAACATCTTGTCAACAGAAACACCGTTAGAAAGAATCTCACGCATTTCTGATGTATAATCTTCTGGTTCAATCAACATTTCAGGACTTAGGTTATACTGCATCATAAGTTGAGGGTATAAACTATTCAAGTCGAAACTGGCAATCCAATCATGCATGCCAACTTGCGGGTCTTTAACATATGCACCTTCAAATGCGGAATCTTTACTCTTAACGATTCGTGGTGGAACAATAATCTTTTTCTCAGAAAGATAGGAATAAATCATT
>CAJBLF010000017.1 GCA_903953935.1 uncultured bacterium | reverse complement strand
TCATGCTACTCATGCTGCTCCATCTGTTCCATCTTGTCCAGCCACTCACGTAGCTCATCTAATCGATGCCATTGAAATTAAATCTAATCGAGTCGCATCTCCTACATATTTCCATTGAATATAATTTGCACTCGTTCACAATACTACCTGCTTTCCATCTACTCATGCTAGTCATGGTATTCATGCTGGTCACTGTGGACCACTCAATGCATATCCACTAATCATGTTGTATATCGTACTCGCTGAAGAAGCAGTTAATGTTCCACTTGCATTGGTTCCCAACACGCCAACATTTGGTAGACTATCTACTGTCAGACTTCCTTTGAATCGTCCATGTCCGCCTGATCATTCTAGTATTACCCCATTGGTGGCCGTATTGCTTCCATTGGTAGTCAGAAAAATAGTTTTGAGATAATTAATCGTATTTGGTACGATAGGCATAATTTCAAACGCTCTAGTCGCGAACATCACCAAAGAAAGCCCCAATAAGAATCGGACCATGCTTTTGAATATACCATTTTTTCTTAATACTCTCATTGCTTGTTATAATTATATAAATCAAGATGTAATCAATTAGCCATATATAGTACAATTGTACGCCATATTTTTGAAAAAACAAAAAACCTGACCGTATCTGGCCAGATTTACTTGTCAATTTTTTAAATCATGATATAATAATTCCAACTAACAACTAATAACTTATAACTAACAATTTTGGAATTTTTATTATTTCTTAATTTCTTATGTATTTTTTAGTGTTTTTATGCTAGATATTAATATTTTAAGAATTTCGCGTCATAGTGGATAAATATTATTGTATTGTATCTGATCAATGTATCAAGTATCTTGTAAAACATCTAATCGATATAAAGTTTCATTAGCTTCTTTTAGAGCGACATTCATTTTATTAACAAAATCTGCTTTTGATTGACCAAACTCTGCCTCACGAACCATTGCTCAAATACTTGTTCCTGATCTTACCAATTGTTTACTGAGTATAAATTCTTTTTTTTCTTGTGATAAATGTTGATATAATTTTACAATCTTGATGCTAAATTCATAACTTTTACTCTTCAATATGCTTTCCGCCATTATTGTTGAATAAGTAGATAAATTCATTCACTGTTAGTTGTTCACTGTTAGTTGTTAGTTTAAATAAAAATGTCTCTTGGTTTAGCGCCGTCTTGTGGACCAATAATTCCTTTTTCTTCTAAGATATCCATAATTCTTGCGGCGCGAGCAAATCCTACGCCAAGCTTCCTTTGGAGTAATGTCGCTGAAGCTTTTCTCGTAGTTGAAATAACTTGGATAGCTCTTTCTACAAGTTCATCATCATTGTCTCCATTGCTACTTCCAAAAAGCTGCTGCCCTGCCTCAAGTTTATCCTCCAGTAAACCTACTATTTCTTGATTGTAGATATCTTCTTCTGTCAGTCATCACATATATTTTGTTTTCAAGGTCATAACGACTTTTTCTATTTCATCCGTAGAGATAAATGGTGCTTGTATTCTTATCGGTGATTTTGTCGAAGGATCCATATAGAGCATATCTCATTTTCCGAGTAATGTCTCCGCTCATTTTCTTCCCAAGATTGTTCTACTATCGATTTCTGATACTGTACCAAAGGCTATTCTTGTTGGAATATTTGCTTTGATGAGTCCAGTAATAACATCGACCGATGGTCTTTGTGTCGCGATGATGAGATGAATTCCTACTGCACGAGCTTTTGCTGATATATGCGTAATACAATTTTCAACATCTCTCTTGGCTTTGGATAACATCATAGATGCAAGTTCGTCTATAACAAATATAATACGAAACATTTTTTCTCAAGTAATTTTCTGATTATATTCATCGATATTTTTTACTCTATTTTCTTTGAGTATTCCATATCTCCTTTCCATTTCATTTTCTGTTCGTTTCAAAAGCTTCAATGCTTTTTCCGGCTCGAAGACTATCGGTGCTAGCAAGTAAGGAAGTCCTGCATACAATTCCAATTCTACCTGTTTCGGATCAACCATGAGAAATTTTAGTTCAGAAGGCGTGTTTTGATACATCAACGATAAGATAAAATCATTTACTCCAACTGATTTTCCTGAACCCGTCGCTCCTGCAACAAGCAAATGCGGCATAGATTCCAATGTTTTTATAATGATAGATCCATCAATAGCTTTTCCGAGTGCAAGATTATTATCAGATTTTTTCATGTCGTTGGCAAACTCTGTGGTATTCAAAATGTCTGCTAAATGCACCATAAGTGGCTTGGGGTTTGGTAATTGAATACCAATACAATCAGTGCCTGGAATAGGAGCGATGATTCTTACCGACTTGGATTTGAGGGAAAGTGAAATATCATTCGTCAAACTTTCTATAGTGGAGAGTTTAATTCCTTCATCAGGTTTCACCCTTATTTGTACTATGGAAGGCCCGATATCAAATCACTCGATCATGATAGGAACATTAAATTCCATCAATTTATTTTGCAATGCTTTTGCCTTTTCCATGAGAAATGTTTCATCGATTGTTACGGATTGATCAGCATTGGTATCGAGAATAGCATGATTGAACGTCGGTTTTTCTCCTGAGAAATTTATTGTTGGTCTTATTTTTCTTTCTCTTACTTTTTCCTTTTCTTCTATCTTTCTTTCAAGCTTATCTTTGATAAGCGATTTGATAAGCGAACGAGAAACCGGTCTTCAAAACTCCGGTTTTACTTCTTCCTCCTCCTCTTCCTCTTCGTATCTTGCAACTCTAGGTTTTGTACTTTGGGCTTTGGGTTTGTTTTCACTTTTGAGGCTGATGGTAGGAAAAGAAAAATTGAGCGAATACAAAATCCACACAACTGTAAGGATCAGCAAAATAATAATAAATGATTTTGTTGCTATAGCCTTACCACCAAACATGACCTGTAACAATGAGATGACTGGCCAAGAAATATATCATCCGAGCTTTTCATAGGTATCAACATCTCAATCAATAATAGGAAAATTTATTATACCAGAAATAATTATGATAACGACCATAAATTGCCTTATAATAAGCTTCATCAGATATCATTTCGCCATGATGATAATCCCCACGAAAAAACACAATGCGAAAAAAACATACAAACCGATTTCACCAAACGCTATACTCGCGTAAGTCTTGAGAAACATCAATACGGGAGATCAATCCGCGAAATATAGTGAAAAGAAAAAAAGTGATCCTAAGACCGTCATGCTTATTCCAAGCTTGTATTTATTGAGCACTACGCTTTTTTTTCTCCTTCTAGACACGGCTTCATGATAAGACAATAAAAGGATTGTAGCATTGAAACGTAGAAAAATTGAAAGGTCGAATACTCGCCTTTTTCATATTTCAGTGTTTCTCTGTTGACAGGTGTATCGTTTATGCTGTATTTTTCAATGTAAAATGTTTTCCAATAGCAGAGATATTACACCAACAACTAAACTATTTATTGACATTTATATTAAAATATCTACATTCATAAATGTTTTACTCATTATCTCTACGACCATGAGACAATTAAAAATACAGCCAAGCATCACGGTCCGCGATTCAGCGTCTCTTGATAGATATCTCCAGGATATTGGAAAAGAAGAATTAATTGACGCCTTACAGGAAGTTGAGTTAGCCCAAAGAATCAAACAAGGCGATAAACAGGCACTAGAAAAACTCATTAAAGCTAATCTGAGATTTGTTGTTTCTGTAGCTAAACAATATCAAAATCAATGACTCTCACTTCCTGATCTCATCAATGAAGGAAATATCTGACTTGTCAAAGCCGCACAAAGATTTGATGAAACGAGAGGATTTAAATTTATTTCCTATGCAGTACGACGGATTAGACAATCTATTCTACAAGCTATTGCCGAACAATCAAAAATAGTAAGACTCCCCCTCAACCAGGTAGGAAGCCTTAATAAAATCCGCAAAATGCAAAGCACGCTTGAGCAGCGCTTCGAGAGAGATGCAACTGCTGAAGAACTGAGTAATGCGCTCGAGATGGATGAACGTAAAATCAATATTCTCCTCCAACACCAACCACAACACACGTCTCTTGATCTTTATCCCTCAGATGATGGCACCTGAGAGAGTATATGAGACATGATGAAATCAAATTTGCCTGCTACAGACTATGAAATGGCTATACGCGAATCCCTTCATAAAGAGATAGAAAGATCACTCTCTACCCTTTCCCAAAAAGAAGCAGATATTGTGAGAATGTATTTTTGATTAGCACCATTTCCAGAAAGATGAATGTCCCTAGAGGAAATTTGAGAACACCTTGATCTCACTAGAGAAAGGGCGAGACAAATAAAAGAGAAAGCTATTAGAAGGATGAAACATAGCTCAAGAAGCAAAATACTCAAACAATTTTTCGGTGAATAATTTTTTATTCCTGCAGACCATCTATATCGTAATTAATCAAATACCATGAGCAAATTACGCGAACGATAGTGACTTGTTTTTTTGTTGAAAGTACGGTTGGTTTTTGTATTATTAGAGCTCAATTTGTGTGTTAATGAATGATGAAGAATTAATGATTAATGATTTTGATATGTGTATTTTAGCACACTATTGTCTATTACAATAGATCATGAGATTACACTTCCCACATTATGCATTATTCATTTTTAATTATTAATTATTTTTATACTCATGGATCTCAAAGAGATAAGTCATAAGCGACAGAAAAAATGGAAAGACACCGACCTCTATAAAGTCAGAGAAGATACCTCTAAACCTAAATTTTATATTCTGGATATGTTCCCGTATCCCTCTTGATCAGCGCTGCATGTATGACATCCAAAAGGATACATTGCTACCGATGCTCTTGCTAGAAAAAAGATGCTCGAATGATTCAATGTATTACATCCTATGGGATTTGATACCTTTGGACTTGGAACTGAACAATACGCTATCGACCACAAGATGAAACCACAAGTAGTTTCTGAACAAAATATCAAAAAATTTATCGATCAATTAGAAAATTTCTGAACCACCTATGATCGAAGCAGATCAGTAAATACTGCTGATCCAAAATATTTCAAACGAACACAACGAGTATTTTTGCAAATGTACAATCATTATTACGATGAAAAGTTAGAAAAAGCGATGCCTATCGCTTCGCTCAAATTGAAAATTGAGCATTGAGCATTGAAAATTAATGAAGATATTGAAAAATATTTGAATAATCAAAGATTGGCGTACGTAGATTATAAGCCAATAAATCGATGTCCGTCCTGTATGACAGGATTGGCTAACGAAGATCTTGATGATGGAAAATGTGAGAGATGTGGCAGTGAAGTAGAACAAAAACCCATGAAGCAACGAGTATTGAGGATTACGAAATATGCAGATAGATTATTGAAATGATTGAATGATCTGCAACGAGATGAATCTATGAAAGACTTGGAAAGAAACTGGATTGGGAAAAGCGAATGAACTCAATTTGCTATGCAAATTGCAGGGATGGGAGACGAGAAACTAGGAGAATGATATTCTTTTGAAGTCTATACAACAAGAATTGATACGGTGTTTGGTATGTCATTTGTCGCTATCGCGCCAGAACATCCCTTGCTCACGCAAATGAATAATGAATGATGAATGATTAAAAATTGGAAAGAAATAGAAGCATATAGAGAACAGGCTAACAAAAAAACACAGCTTGAGAGAACTGAACTACAGAAGGACAAAACGTGAATTGAAATCAAATGAATCAAAACAATCAATCCATTTAATGGAGAAAAAGTTCCGGTTTTTGTCGCTGATTATGTCTTAGCAAATTACGGTACGGGGGTTGTGATGGCAGTTCCTGCACATGATGAAAGAGACTTTGAGTTTGCGAAGAAATATTGAATAAACATCACACAAAGTATCATGCCTGATATGTTTGATCCAAAAAACCCTCCAAGAAAGGACAAAAAAAATACAGAAAGAAATACAGTCCACGTTATACTCCGCAATACCAAAGACAAAACCGTTCTTATACATTTTTTACAATGAGATCATCGAGAAGGTGTGAAACCACAAAATTTCATTATCGGAGGAATTGAAGATGGAGAGTCAGAACTTGAAGCTGCTATTAGAGAAATTAAAGAAGAAACCTGATATACTAATATTGCCTTCATTGAAAAAGTTCCCTTCGAAATCCAAGCAAATTTCTTTGCAGCACACAAAGATGTAAACAGAAAAATTCACGTCAATACACTCGTATTTGATCTCATAGGAGATGAACGCGTTGAAATAACTGAAGATGAACACTTTACCAAAGACTCACACCAGGTTCATTGGATACCATATGACAAAGTTGCTGAGACGGTAAATATCGTTGACGATGAACTCTCTCGAAAATATTTTTATAGTGATGGTTTCGCATATACAGAAAAATGAATACTTATAAATTCTTGAGAATTCAGTGGTTTGGAAAGTGATGAAGCGATTACGAAAATGCAAATACGATTAAGTACAAAATGAATCGGATGAGTTAAAGTAAATTATAGGATGCAGGATTGGGTATTTAGCAGACAGAGATATCGAGGTGAACCATTCCCTGTCCTTCGGACAGATGGTGAAACATTGAAAGATGGAAACATGGAATCTGAAAAGAAAATAATTCCTATGGATGAAAAAGAGTTGCCATTGATGTTGCCAGATGTAGAAAATTATGAGCCTACAGGTACAGAAGAATGACCACTTGCAAACATACCTGATTGGGTGAATGTAACCTTGCCAGATGGTACGAAAGTAAAACGTGAAACGAATACGATGCCTGGACGAGCAGGTAGTTCACGATATTGGCTCAGATATATGGATGTGAATAATGAAAAAGAATTAGTAGGAAAAGATAAGGAAAAATATCGAGGTAGTGTAGATGTCTATGTTGGAGGCGCAGAACATATTACGAGACATATGATTTATGGAAGATTCTGGCAGAAATTTTTATTTGATATAGGATCAATTACTCATGAAGAACCGTTCCAAGAATATCATTCTGTAGGACTTATCATGGGAGAAGATGGAAGAAAAATGTCCAAGAGACGAGGAAATGTAGTCAATCCAGATGACATAATCAATGACTTTTGAACTGATGTCTTGAGAGCATATGAAATGTTTATGGGACCATTTGATCAATCGATTGCATGGAGTACCAATGGCATCAAAGGCGTGAAAAAATTCTTAGAAAAAATCATTGCACTCAAAGACAAAATTAATAACGAGGAAGAAGTACAAGATACGAAAATAATTTTACATCAATCAATCAAAAAATTAACTGAAGATATAGACGGATTTAGATTCAATACCGCTATTTCCCAACTCATGATTCTTGTAAACCATTTAACGGATTGTACACATATCAGTAAAAAAACATTTGAAGATTTAGTGGTTTTGGTCTCACCGTTTGCACCACATCTCGCAGAAGAACTACGAGAGCAACTGGGCAATGAGTACTCACTATTTACCAAGTCTACATGGCCTAAATATGATGAAATATATCTCGTAGCCGACACCGTAACTATCGCCGTACAAGTAAACGGTAAAGTAAGAGGAACGATTAGCATCAGTAAAGAAGCCGAAGAAAAAGACGTCATGCAACTCGCAAAAGCTGATGAAAAAATAGCACAACGAATTATATGAGAACCAAAAAAAATTATCTATATCAAAGGAAAAATTTTAAATATTGTAGTATAAAACTCTATCGCTTAAGGTTCAATGCTTTTGGCTTAAGGCCGTAATATACCTAATAGACAACCTATACTCATGCTTAAGGTTCAATGCTTATGGCTTATGGCCGTAATATACCTAATAGACAACCTATACTCATGCTTAAGGTTCAAGGCTTATGGCTTATGGCCGTAATATACCTAATAGACAACCTATACTCATGCTTAAGGTTCAAGGCTTATGGCTTAAGGCCGTAATATAACCAATAGACAGCCTTGTGCCTTATGCCTTATGCTTTATGCCTTATGCTTTATGCCTTATGCCTCATGCTTTTTATGCTTTATTCATCACAAAAAATAATATGCCCATGATTTTAGAAAATCTTGATGTACGAAAAAGATCTGTTGATCTTGCAAAAAACATAAGAAAACTCTGTAAAGATAATTCATATCTTAAAAATGACTATGGCATGAAAGACCAAATACAAAGGTCTGCAACAAGTATTGCTAGTAATATAGCTGAATGAAATGATAGACAATCTGACAAAGAATTTATTAGATATCTTATTATAGCCAGAGGAAGTACAAGTGAATTAAAAACTCAACTATATATTATAGAAGAAGATATTCCAAAAGATACATTTACAGAATTATTAAAAGAAATAATTGGTATACATAAAATGCTTAACAGTTTCATAAAAACACTAAACAAATAAACAGCCTTGTGCCTTATGCCTTATCCTTTATGCTTAATTACTACTATGAATATGAAATCGAAATGAACCGTAATCATCACCTGATGATCGAGCGGAATTGGTGCTGGTTTTGCCAGAGAATTTGCAGAACAATGATATGACCTATTGCTTGTTGCCAAAGACAAAAATCAGATGGCTACCTTTGTAAAATATCTCAAGGTCCTCTTTCCCATCAATATCTCAACTATGCTATTGGATCTTTCTGATAAACAACAATTGCAACAGCTTGAAGCGCAAGTTAGAAAGACCCATGATTTAGAGGTCTTGGTCAACTGTGCATGATATGGTATCAATAGTGATTTCTTGGAGGAAGATATCAATAAATGGGAAGATATGGTTACTGTGCATGATGTGGCAGCTATGAGACTTTCGTATCAGGCCTTGAAAATAATGAAAAAAAGAAAACATGGAAACATCATCCATGTCTCATCGTTAGCATCAATGTTGGCTTTGGGAAACAATCCAATCTATGCGGCCAGCAAAATATTTCTGAATAGTTTTTCACAAAATCTGTATCGGATATATAAAAAATATGGTATTTATGTACAATCACTTTGTCCAGATTTCACCGCGACTAATTTTGCTAAGAGATGAAACTATACCTTCAAACCAAAAGCTATGAAGGTTGAAGAAGTAATAAAATCAAGTTTATCATGTATGAGAAGAAAACAACTTCTCTGTATTCCCGGACGAAAAAATAGATTGATGCTGATGATTTATCGCATCCTTCCAAGATCGTGGTCCCATACACTTTTCGAACGGACACAACAATAAAAATCAGACAATCTTTTTAGGCTTGAAGCTTTCGGCTTTCGGCTTTTAGCTATTATATCATGTGCTGAATATTTGGGTATCAAGGCAAAAGATGAGATGCACATAAGATTTTGGTGCATGGCCTGGAAAGACTAGAATATCGTGGATATGATTCTGCTGGGATATTGGTTGGCAATGAAACATGAGCTATGAAGCTCATCAGAGCGGTAGGAAAAGTTTCAAATTTGGCACATAAGGTGACCAAAGAAATTTCTGATAAAGAAACTTTTACGTTTGGAATAGCTCATACTCGTCGAGCAACCCATGGCTGAGTCACTGAAGAAAATACTCATCCGCACCATGACCAAAACAGACATTTCTATCTCGTGCACAATGGGATTATCGAAAATTATCATAAACTCAAACAACAGCTTATCGCAAAATGATATACTTTTTATGGGGAGACTGATAGCGAAGTAATTGCAAATTTATTGGAAGATAATCGAACAGGTGATTTTATGCAGACGGTGGAAAAGGTACTATGAATTATTAGATGAGCCTATGCCTTGCTTATCGTATCTACCTATGCACCAGATGAAATAATCGCTGTGAAAATATGAAGTCCACTCCTCTTTGCATACAACAATAACGAATATTTTTTCTCTTCAGATAAACAAGCACTCGCAGGATATGCCGACAAACTCATCTATCTCGATGATGGTGATATCGTTCATTTGAAATGATCTGATTATCAAATCAAATCCAATGGTATTCCAACACAAAAGAAAATCGAAGATATGGATATGGAAGCATTGGAGTCTTCCAAATGAGACTACAAGCATTTTATGTTGAAAGAAATTTTTGAACAAGCAAATATTATCAGAAGGATTTTCAAAGGGAGAGTAGATTTCAACAAAAACTTTTTGAACGCAGAAGCATTCCATGGCATGGAACATGAACATTTCAAAAAAATAGTTTTCGTAGGATGTGGAACGAGTTATAATGCTTGATGTGTATGAACGTACTGGATGGAAAATCTTGCATGACTTGATTCGAGCTGTGAAATTGCTAGCGAATATGAATATAAAAATATCAGAGTGAATGATGATACCCTCTATGTCTTCATCTCACAATCTGGTGAAACTGCTGATAGTATAGAAGTTTTGAAGCTGATAAAAAATAAATGATGACATACCTTTGGCATAGTGAATGTCGTATGATCAACTATTTCTCGCCTCACAGACTATGGATTATTTACCAGATGAGGGGCCGAAATATGAGTAGCATCCACCAAAGCATTTACCGCGCAGATGACCTCAATCTTGTTGCTTGCATTATATCTCGGACAAAAAAGAGGGCTTAGTAAAGCGAAGTACGACAAGGTGATGATAGAGCTCAGCAAGGTTCCCGTGATGATAGAAGATCTCTTAGCTGATACGGTGACCATCAGAAAAATCGCAGAAGAAATTTCAGGATATAAAAATTTTTTCTTCTTGGGAAGACAATATCAACTTCCTATCGCGAGAGAAAGTAGTTTGAAATTAAAGGAAATAACTTATCTCCACTCAGAAAGCTATCCTAGTTGAGAATTGAAACATGGCCCACTAGCATTGATTGATAAAAGTATCCCGAGCGTACTCTTTGTGCCCAATGATCTGATGTTTGAAAAAAATGTTTCGTCTATCCAAGAGATCAAAGCAAGAGATGGAAAAGTAATTACGATATCAGACAAAGAGATCCACAATGCAGATTGGAATATCCAAGTACCATCAACCATCGATGAGATTTATCCCTTTCTTACTGCTATCGTGTGACAACTCCTCGCCTATCACGTCGCAGATATCTTATGAAAAGACATTGATAAACCGAGGAATTTAGCTAAGAGTGTGACCGTAAAGTAAATTTATTTATCCATGATTATCCAATGAAACGAACGTGATTAGAAAGCAACATATGGAAATATTTTCTCATCCTATTCACGGCAAGAAGAAATTTCATACCTATTCTGAGTCTCTATTTTCTTACCATTCCCAATGGTACTGCCCAACAGATTGGTATATATACAGCTGCTGGATATATCATTGGTATGATTTTTCAGATACCTGCAGGATATCTAGGTGACAAATTATGAAATAAAACAACCATCATCATATCTAAAGTATGTCTCGTATTATCTAGCATTGCATTTGTCTTGTGATATAATTTTCGATTTTTTCTCATCTGATCTATGTTGGTTTCTCTTTGATGAGATGCTTTTTCTGCTGGTAATAATTCAGCCTTTTTACATGATACTCTTAGTCTTCAAGGAAAAGAAAAAACATTCAAAAAAGTATCTTCATCTATCAGATGACGAGTATCATTTCTTAGTGTGTTTTTTATCATAGCGTTACCATTTTTTACTACTATCAGTATGAAATTTCCTTTTGAGATATGATTGGTCATAGACATCCTGTGACTTATTATCGCTACTACCTTATTTCCTGCAAGAGCACCCCATCATGAAACACAGAACATTAGTATCAAAAATATCATCACCACTATCAAGGCCACAAAGAATACTTGATTTTATTCTATAGCATTATTTTCTGCTATCATATGAGCATTTTTGATGGCGGATGGTGTATATAGAACACCCTATCTTCAAAGCTTATGATACCCTATCGCGTTTATAGGACTAGTAATGTGACTTTCTAGATTGGTCCGATTTGGTGTTGGTCAATATGCAGATAAAATAGAAAAAATCATTCCACTAAAAAAACTTATGCTCATAGAGATCGTAGTATTTGTAGCCTATTATTTCTCTACTTCGTATATTAGTAATCCCTATCTTGTCGGAGGAATTTTCTCCTTGGTTGTATGATATTTTCGATGAAGGTCAGACATTTACGTCGATCATCTTATAAGACTATTACCCGATAAACAGTATAAGTCTACCATGCTTTCTCTCAAATCACAAATAAGTGGAATCATACAATCTCTCCTCGTTTTTGGGATATGATTTATCATGACTGATTCTTATAAGTTGTGATTCCTTTTGTTGTGAGTGTTATTATTTATAGCACTTTCATTGGCATATCTCTTCTTTATCAAAGAGACTAAACATATTGATCTCACAAGCACTTGATTATCAACTTAGAGATTCTTATGATTTGACTTACCATTTTTGGAAGGTTGGCAGAGTGGTCTAATGCGCACCGTTGGAAACGGTGTGTACCGCAAGGTACCGGGGGTTCGAATCCCCCATCTTCCGCCATTGAGAATTATCGCTCTTTTCGAGAATATCGAAGGGCTTATATAGCTGATGAGACCTAATATTTCAACGGTCTACGATGAGGTTCGCAACTCCCTTAAAAAGAATGGGAAACAGTTGCGAACTTTTTTTGTTTTTATCCTTGGAAATTAAGTTCTTCTCATATGTTTCCAAGATATTCATAAACCTAATTACTTTATGCCCTGCTTCCATAGTCTGTCTTGTATCTTGTAGGAGCGATATATCACTTTTGAGGTTCGCAACTTTATCACTAACCCCTCTTAGAGTTAATTCAAAGGCTTCCTGCTCTATTCTTCAAGCTGTATAGCTATTTGTTATCTCAGCTATCTTACTTTGTACTTGTTCGTATTCTTTCAGTTTAGATAATAGCCCATCATTTCTCTGCTCTTCACTTGCAGACATTCTAGTCTCTGTTTCTTTTATAATTTTTGCTCTGATATTAGATGTTAAAAGCATCTTTGATAATATTTTCTCAAACTGTGGTTCTAATACCCTGAAGTTAGTATATCACTGCTTACATTTAACATTAAAGACATTGTTCATCTGTTTAGTGCACCCAAAGTATCTATGACCTTTTTTATCGTCTCTTTTAAGATTTCTTCCACATACACATTGGAATATTTTAGGAAATTTAGCCGTGCCAGACCTTTCTCCTTTATAAACCTTATTTCCTTGTCTGATTAACTGACATTTATCGTAAAGTTCTTTAGTGATAATCGGAGTTATATATTTCATCTGATAGACTTCTGTATACTTTCAGGGTTTATCATATCCCCAAAAAACATACTCAGAATTTGATAGGTTTCGTTCTTTAGTTTTATATCCACAATACATTGAGCTATCTATAATGTGTTCTACCCTAGCGTGAGTAAAGTTCTTTAATTTGAATGTTTGCCTTACTAACTTTGCTAATACCCTAAACCCAAAGTATCCTGTAGCATAGTTTTCAAATACAAAAGAGACCACTTCTGCTTTATCATCATCAGGGAGAATATATCCATTTACACACTTCAAACCATAAGGAGCTTTACCACCAATATAACCACCCATCTGCATCTTCTTTCTAAATCCAAGTTTCACTCTAAAGCTAAGTTCTTCGGAATATAATATTGCTCTATTTTGCATATCCCTAACCATATATTTTCCTAGATAATTATTAAGCATAGGTTCAGCCACAGAGACTAAGTCCATATTATGGTCTTTGAGTATTTTTTCTAGTTTTATAAAATCCTCTAAGTTCCTACTTAGTCTATCAAACTTAAAGACAACCAAACCTCTCCAAGTCTTATTGTGTTTAACATCCTTCAGCATCTGATTAAATGCTGGTCTATTTCCCTTAAATGCACTATGGTGTTCTTCCTTATATATCTTACCAATAGTTATTCACGATTGTTTAGCATAATTTTGTATCTGTTCCACTTGAGATGGGATACTCAAATTTCTTTCCGCCTGTTCATAGGAACTTACACGGACATAAGCTATATAACAATCTCCTTTGGCAGTCATAACAATTCAGACAAGAAGGTAAAAGGATATAGGATTATTCTAAATTTATCACTTCCTAATGGTTCATATATTATTTTCTCAAAGAGCAAAATATAGACCAATCTTTTGGTTAAATCAGTTTGATTAGCTAAATCTTTTATCCTCATTATTTCCAAGTATTTATCAATCCTATAAATTGAAGATTGTTCAAGAGAATAGAGTTCTTTATTAGTTAACTGTTCTAAGTCAGAATATTTTTTAAAAAGTTTAGTATTTGTTACTATATCTTGATTATTATCTTTCAGTAGCCATTCATATCTCTCCTTGAATCCCCTATAGATATTAAGGGTAGCTTTTAGTTTTCTCTGTTCCCTTCCTATATCTATACTATTACTCTCCAATAATAAGTTCTTAATCCTTACAAGATGAGATTCTAAACTATCTAATATCTTTTGTATTTTCTTAGAGGTAATCAGTTTATCATCTATCTTCTTCTCAGAAATACTAAACAACTTGATACCAATTTTTCTCCTGTAGTTATTATACTTACCCTTTTTTTGTTCGGGCTTTCATAGAAATTTGTATAGGCTAGAGTTGTATTTTAGATAAAATATATCTTCAAATAGGGCTTTTTTATCATCTATAGGTTTTCTTGTAAACTCTCTTTGCTTTAAGATAGATTCCTTTTCTTCATATAGAGAATCTGGCAGTATCATAAGTTCATCAATGAAGTATACAAACTTAACCTTACCCCCTATCTTACAATCTCACTCTATACCAAATCAGTATTTATCATACTGCTTCTCCGTTATCGTCTCTATATAATTTTTTATCAGCTCATCATTGACGCTTATATTAATCTCTATATATCCGTTATATTTAAACGCCGTTTCATTCTTTATTATGTTCCTCATAAATTTCTCTGGTGTTGTCTTTCCCTTTGTCTTTAGATATTTTTTAAGTTCTCACCTATTTTCTTTGTCTAGTTTCTCAAACATATCCTTATACTTAAGCTTTCAATTACTTTCTATAAATAGGTCATACGCCCTAGATATTATATTACACTGATTCTTATTTATTTGAATCTTTCCATCTTTTAGCTCATAGCCAAATATTACCATATCTCATCATAAGCTTTCAAAGTTTTGTAAAATCAGATTATGTATCTTAGCTATGCTCTGCCTATTACTTAGTTTCTCGCTCTCATAGACGGCGAAAGAGGCTAACATTCTAAAAAGCAATCTACCAGTTGGTGTATTCTCTATAGTCTCTGTAGCACTTACAAACTCATATCATCCATCCAGCAACCTAAGCAATCTCTCAAAATCCTTATCATTTCTAGCTAACCTATCTATCTTAAAGAATAATATTCATCCGTATTTTCTCTTATCTACATTTTTTCCTGCTTCTTTCATATCAATTTCAAGATTTTTTATCATCTCATCGAAAAATGGTCTGTCCTTATCTCTACTTCAGCTTTGGTGTTCTTCATATAGCACAATACTAGATTTATCCACGCTCTTATCTTTTGCTATTTTGAAAAGAATATCTTTTTGGTTATCTATACTCTTATCATAATCATCATTTGATACTCTAGTATAAAGAAAATATCTTTTTCCCATTTCAAAAAAATATAGATTAAAACAATCAATCTATATCCAAATACAGTGTCTTTTCAATTTCTTATTTTGGGTTTGGAATAAACTCTTTTTTGAATCTACTAAAGGATTCTAATAGACTTTGATATCATTGTTCAGATAACTTACTTTTATTAGTGGTTTTTTCAGAAAAAACACGACCTGATTTCTCAGATTTTATAGATTTTTGTCTATTTGTGTTTTTTCTTATCTTTGCCATATAGATAATCGATTAAAACTTAATTAATTTTTGGCTTCTCTTGGATAGAAATCTACCCCTGTTTGATATTTTCTTACATCAAAACGATATAAACTACCTTTGCTTATTTTTTATCGTACTTTCATCAAATTTTCCGAACTTTTTAATCTCTTCATATTGTTCCCAATACCATAGAAGATTTTTATATCTTCCATAGATAAGTCAGTGAGCATTAAATTCTCTAGATAGTTGAAAGTAATCTAGCTTTGATGGATTTTCTGGTTTTGTCGCTTGCATATTTTTTTAATAAAGAAATAAAGTTGCCGCCTTTATATGGTTTTTTTATGTGTATATAAACTTATGAGTGTCTGTAGAATGATTGAGATATAGCTTACAAGAAGCTAGATATTGAATTTTTTAAAAAAACAAAAAACGTGTATATCATACACGCTTCATATTGAGTTAATTTATATACAATTTATTCTTCTAACTCTACCTCAAAATAGTCACTATGTTTTTCTTTATCTAATATTGAAACAAGCGAAGATAATTTTAAAACTTTCTTAGCAAAGCTCCTATTAGCTCTCCGATATGCATTATTATCCAAAGATGGTTCTGTATTCCCTCTACCTATAAACCAAAACAACCTTTCTGACTCTTGAAAATATTTAAGAAAATCTGAATCAATACTAACTTTATATTTACCCTGAACGTTTTTGACCTTTTTAAATGTAATATATTTTACAATAGCATAAATAAATTTTAATCATCAGGCAAATTTTCATCAAGATAATGATTCTGAAATCTTAAGTCTAGTTCTTTTAACGGGGATAAATACTTTTCATTTTTCAAATATATCTCTTACATTGCCAAAAGTAAATTTATCAGACATAGCACAATTACCCAGTATAAAACATATTCAGGGAATTATAATTATATCTCACAATTTTATCGACTGTATATTGGGTTTACTTTCATTAGACTTAGCTTTTAGAACCTTCATTCTCTTTTGTTCGACTATTTGGTCTTCTAGTCTTTCTATTTTTCTAATACGTTCCTTCTCTACATCTTTAGTGTACGGACTAAGTATATCATTAAGATAATAATCTTTCTTTGTTAACGCTCTTATTTCATCTTCATATTTTTTAATCAATTTATCTTCTTCTTGAGTATTAATCTCCACCATTTTTTGTAGTTAAACAAGGGTAAAACAACATTGAGCCCAAAACTATATATATGCTGTCCTGTATATAAATTGCAATTCACAGCATCTCATTACTTATCTTCCTGTAAATTATTTGTTAGATTTTTCTACAAATACTGTGTTATTCTAATATAAATTAGATGTCGTTTTAGTAGCGTTAAAATGTATCTGCTTATTTTCTGACTTTTTTCTTCTTTTACCTAGATTATTCTCATTGGAATATTTTAGTCGCTCTCATTAACATAAGCATCACATATCATCTTACTTCCTTCAAGCTCGGGTCGATATTTCTGATTATTCAATCCTTTTTTAGTGCCTTCAAATGCTCTATATAGTACGGTGTTCAGTTGTTGTATTTATTTCCATATAGTATTCTTGATAGAACTGTTCCAAATTCTGCTCTAGATACTAATCAGTTTGGATTAAAGTTTTCCATTCCCACTCACATAATGCCTAACTGGCAAGATAGCTTAATATAAGATTTCATTTCTACTGATTGGTTTACAATATCTTTGAAGTTACATTGACGTCAAGTATTTATTACTCCACTCATAATCTTAATAGCATAATTACTCATCATCTTTGCCATATGAGCTCTAGTTAGATATCAATTCAAATCCGCTTTTTGTATTGTTTTTTGAGTTGTTATTCAAATCTTGTACGCAAAAAGATAGGCGTCTATAAACTCTTGAGAAAATCCACTCATATTTCAGGTTAGCAATTGTATATTTCCAGTATTATTAGTTCCTGTATTATTTGAACCAGTATTAACAATTCCTGTATTTGCTACTCCTCAACCTCATCATCCACCTCAACCTCATCATCAACCAGATGATTCTGTATTGATTACAAGTCAGGTACTTTGTACTGCTGTTCCAATTGCTCACAATGAGGATACTGGAGTAACTTGAAATTTTATTGTCTTAGCTTGGTCTGATGATAAAATACTATAAGTTTTTGTAGTTGCTCAAACAATTTCTGTATTGTCTCTATACCACTTGTAGGTTGATATTCCCTCTGGGGGAGTATAAAATTTCATTACAGTAGCTTTATATCAATTCGCCTGGTCGTCATATACAATGTAAGGATTGTTGTTATTATCTATAGCTAAAGAAGTATAACCGACTATTCCCGATGAAAATCCTGGAGTTCCTACAGTTTCCCAACTAGTTCAATTAAATTTTTTAACGGTAGTCCTTTGTCAACTCCCATAATCTACATATGAAATATATGGGATATTATTGTTGTCTATACTCAAAGATAGGGAATATACTTGGTCTAATGAAAAACCAGAAGTTCATACAATTTCCCAGTTCGTTCAATTAAATTTCATTACTGTTAATTTATTTCAATTAGAATTATCAGCAAATGCCATATATGGAATATTATTACTATTGATAGCAAAGGATGTATGAACTGTCTGCCCTGGTGAAAAACCAAGAGTTCATACAGCTTCCCAATTGGTTCAACTGTATTTCATTACTGTTGCCCTTCATCAATTTCCCACATCATTATATGCAACATAAGGCACATTATTACCATTTATTGCGAATGACACATAGTTAGCAGTTCCTGATGAAAATCCTGGCATCCCTACGGTTTCCCAAGAAGTTCAATTAAATTTCATTACTGTTGCTCTTTGTCAATTTCCCGCATCTCTATACGCAACATATGGAATATTGTTGTCTATTATCAATGATATATATTCTGACTGTCCCGATGAAAATCCTAGCATTCCTACTGTTTCCCAAGAAGTTCAATTAAATTTTTTCACTGTTGCTTTATTGGAATTTCACATATCCATATATGCAACATATGGGATATTATTGCCATCTATACCTATAGATGTATAAATTGCTCCTCCAGATGAAAATCCTGACATTCATACAACTTCCCAATTGGTTCAACTGTATTTCATTACTGTTGCCCTTCATCAATTTCCTACATCATTATAAACTACATAAGGTATGTTATTACTATTCATTGTAATAGATGGATAATTTACTCCACTTGAAGAAAATCATATTCCTCCTACTAAGTCCCAAGCAATATTTGTAAATCAATAATTATAGATACCTGTAAGAATCTGTCCGACATTTGGAGTTCCTGTAATAGCAACGTTTGTAGCAACTGGCATCAGATTTATTCTTATTCACGTACTTTGTATTGTTGTTCCGGATGTTCCTCAAGAAGATACTGGCGTAACTCCAAATTTTATTGTCTTATTTTGGTCTGAAGATAATATAGTATAAGTTTTTGTGGTTACTCAAACAATTTCTGTATTGTCTCTATACCACTTGTAGGTTGATATTCATTCTGGGTCACTATAAAATTTCATAACAACTGCCTTACCTCAATATCCCTGGTCGTTATATGCAACATACGGATTATTATTACTATCCATAGCAATGGTAGCATATACTTCTTCCCCTGATGAAAATCAGATAGCTCAAACAGTTTCCCAAGAAGTTCAATTAAATTTCATTACTGATGTTTTAGTTCAATTTACCTGGTCTCTGTATACAAAATATGGAATATTGTTGCTATCGATAGCTAGAGAACAATGATATGCATCACCTGACGCAAAATCAGATGTTCCCACAATTTCCCAAGAAGTTCAATTAAATTTCATTACTGTTGCTTTTTTACTAAGAGAACCAGTTAATTCGTCGTGGTCATTATATGCTAAATATGGAACATTATTATTATCTATTTTAAGAGAAGGATAGTATGCTCGACCCGATGAAAAGTTCTGTGTTCATACAACTTCCCAACTAGTTCAGTTAAATTTCATAACTGTTGCTCTATAAAGATTTGTTGTAGCATCTGAGAATTCTACATACGGAACATTATTATTATCTATAGCAATAGAGGTAAACTTAATCTCGCCTGGTGAGAATCCTGGGACACCAACAGTTTCCCAAGAAGTTCAATTAAATTTCATTACTTTTATTTTATTTCAGTTTTCATTGTCTCTATATACTACATATGGAACATTATTATTATCTAAAGCAAAACTTAGATAGTGTACTGTACCTAAAGAAAATCCTGGGATTCAAACATTTTCCCAGTCTGTTCAATTAAACTTCTTTACTACTGCTTTATCTCAATATCCCTGGTCTAAATATGCAACATATGGAACGTTATTATTATCTATAGCAATGGAAGTAAACATAGTTCAACCTGATGAAAATCATAACGTTCATACAACTTCCCAATTAGTTCAGCTAAATTTTTTTACTACTGCCTTACTTCAATATCCCTGGTCTCCATATACAATATATGGGACATTATTATTATCTATAGCAATGGAGGTAAAAAGCGTAGCTCCTGATGAAAATCCTGGAGTTCATACACTTTCCCAAGCAATATTTGTAAATCAATAATTATAGATACCCGTAAGAATCTGTCCGACATTTGGAGTACCAGTAATCGTAACATTTGTAGCAACAGGGATTCCTGAAGCAAAAACGCTTATATTACTACCAAGTAAGAACAGTCCAAAGATAAAGCCGAAAACTAAGAAAGAAAACTTTTTCATTTACAGTTTTAGAAAATAAATTTATTTTTTGTATTCTTATAAACCTAATCGTTGATAGTATTCCACAAACAGAATACAAGATAATATTTGACAATATGCATTTATTATTTATAGTACAAGATGGTTTTTTCAATGAAAGTTACTGTATCCACCTATGGATATATAATAACGATTTTCTTTCGACATACCCCCTACCCATCTAATGGTTGTATCATTATAGGTCTAGTTTATTACAAGCATCAGCTATCTCATCAGCCGTTATTCCTAGATATCTTTGTGTAACCGCTAGTGAGCTATGATTAAGCTTATGTTGTATTATTTCTAATGAAACAGCATTAAGTCTTGCTTGATATCCCCAAGTTTTTCTTAGAGTATGTCATCAGAAGTTCCCTTTTAGTCATACATCCATACATCGTTGGTGTATCATCTTCCACGCTTGTTTTCTATCTATATGGATTTCTCCTTTTGGTGTTCTTTTACTATGGAAAAATATATAATAATCTGGCTTATCAATGATGAAAGTATAGGTATCTTTGTAGAGTTTTAACGTCTCCTGTACTTTGGGAGTTATGGTGATTCTATTAACCTTATTTGTCTTATCTTCCTTGATATCAAAGAAACTGTTTATGTTTCATTTATCATCAAACAAATCCTTCACTTGTATTCCAAGCAAATCTGATATTCTCAATGCTGAGTTTATTCATAATTCAAAAAGTAACAAATCTCTAATTTTTTTACTATCTCTCAAGATATTTTTAATCTGTGCTACTTTTTTCATTTCTCTTATGGGTTCTACAAACTTCATTTTTTAATAGACTTAGAATATAAATATACATCTTTAGTCTACTATTATGGATTTGGTTTTTAATTGCAATAGCAAAGATATCAATCTATATGCCTATCTCTAAAGTTTTATAGACTTAATCACATTATGTCTACTAAATAATTTATTTTATAATATTACGTAGCATTTTCACAAATTCAGTTGTATCTCAGAAATAATTCGGATAACCTCTCTGTAGGTCTTTTAATCATTCTCACGAAACAAGAACAACTTGTCAATTTTTTTCATCTAGAAACATTTTCTCTTTCTGTAGATACAAATCAGTCGCATTATCTAATTTTCATTTTTCGAAACTGGTCACAGTAATGGTTTTACTTACATTATCCAATACCAATAAATAATGTTCATAGTGCTCTTTTCTTTTGGATAGGTTTGTGTTAATAAATTTTATAGCACTACTATATACCTGCATTTTATCTATCACATCCAAATCTTTCTCCATTATTTTCAACTGATTTTTTATTTCATCTTCACTTAAATCTTTGTGTTTATCTAACGTAGGAGTTCCTTCTTTTATTGCTAAATATGAGCTACTCATTGCAAAAAAATCTAACCATTTTTGCGGTCACTCACTAGATTTTAATGAATGCTCAAGAACTATTCATATAGTTTCTACTGCAGTAGCCCATATATGTTGTATTTCTGTTCTTAACTGTATCTCTATTTGTAATCCATTATAATCTGGATTGTATTTGTTTTTGTATTCATATACAAGATGCAACGACCTATATCCAGAATTTTTAGGCTTAATAATGTAATTATTTTCTTTAATCAAATTATGGGAAAATTTACTGGAGACAAAAGAGTCTCTAAGTTTATTAACATAAGGGATTCATCTCAATACTACTCTTAGTCATCAAATATCTTGCATTGTTGGTAGGGACATTGATTTATATCTTTCTAATTTTCTTATTATAGAAGGGGTACGTTTTAATCTTTCAACGACTAAAGCGGAAAATCTGAATGATTTAATCTTTCTTCTAATATTTGCTTGAAAAGTATTCATAGGGTAGTCGTGTGAAGACCTCCAATTATTTAGTACAATTAAAGCGTCATCTTTATCTGATTCATTAGATTGTGCGTCAATCAAAATTTTTCAAGCTCTAACAACTTGGCTTCTGGTATATATTGGTTTAATATATTCCATATTTAAATGGGAAAGGATAAAATGACATATTTTCTACTAGAGAACAGTTATAAACTATAATCATACAAAAAAGATAGTCTTTTTTCCTCTAATTGCAATATAAAAAAGACAAAGTTGTATATTCTAAGAGAAACATAGCCTATGTACTATAAACAACCAAAAAAGATAGGGTTTTTTCTTGAGGCTATAATAACCAAAGGATAAAACGATATATTTTTTACCAGAGAACAGTTACAAACTATAATTTTGCAGAAAAGATAGTCTTTTTTCTTTTATAAATAATATATTTCACAAAAGAGTTACTTTATTGATAAATTCTCCCTCTTAACAAATTCTATAAAACTTTCAAACAATTCTATCCAATCATCCATATCTTCTTTGGTGAGTTTATCCTCTAACTCTCTTTTTTTGAACTCTTCAAAGTTTTTCTTAAACAAGAGTTTAGGAAAGTCTTCTAATGGATTTTTTAAGTTTTCTTTTTTCATAAGAATCTATCAAAAAATAAAGCCTTATTCTAAAAAATAGGACTCATTTTTTTATAGATTTCATTTTTCTTATAAATAAGCTAACCAAAGGCTTTATAGGCTTAATTTTATCATTTTACACAACAAAAATGGCTGTAAATCGAGAAGAATTATGAATGGATGAAGAAAAATTCAAGGAAGTAATGCAAAAGGTGTGAGTAGCACATTTATATCTCCCTATGGAAGAATTACAAAAAATGAAAGATGGATTAGTTGCTCAAGATGAAAGGTATCAGGAACTAGAACTATGAAGCATACAAGGTATGCTAGACTTAATGAATAGTATAGCTACAGGTGTTTTTGAATATCATAAATTGTATTGAGACAAGCCTATCAAAAAAGAAGAACCTCCTAAACCTATTATACCAGACAATAACAAAGAACGACATAAACTTAATAAGCTAAGACCATTCGCCACAATGGATGAAAAGATAACTTGGAACTTAAACCATATAGTTAATTGTAAATGTGGTGGTGGATATATTCCTAAGCAAGTTAAGAAAGAAATAGAGAAAAGAATAAGTAAGGCTTAATATATCTTATAAATATAGTTAGCATTACTTGTTCTTATTGGAAAGCTATTTGATTATTCTCTTAGATTTCTTATTCTTCCTATTGAGTGAACGATAGTAAGAAGACTTTTTCCAATCAGTCTTTCATTTATATTCCCCAAAGTCCAAATACTCTAGATTAGTCAGTTGTGATAAGTCGTAGTCGGGAACCGTACTAAAGAAAGTTCGCAACTCCGTTGCTGTGCTCCGAAACTACAGTTCATAACCAGCATTTTACAACTTTTATGGTTGTAATTTTTTTATTATATAGACATTAATCTACTTTTGATATTATACGGTTAAAAGATATACCTTTTATTGGTATATGTCTTATAACATACCAAATATTGTAGTTTTTATGTAAACAAGTCGTACAAGTACTAGTTGTCGGACATCTACTTTTTGTTTAAAATAAGGAACAGAGAGTGGAGATTTTGAGAGGGCAGATGTGGTTGACCTTTTACAGGAAATATGTATAGTAATATCATAATCTACGAAGCGCTGTAAGCAAGATTTTTACTTT